>NZ_JAKFCQ010000092.1:0-26593 GCF_036676585.1 Robertmurraya sp. | reverse complement strand
GAGAAAATGGTCTCGTTAGATTCTTTAAGACCACTAAAACATTCTTAACGTTGTTAAAAATGGGGGAATTGTCTTGAAAATGGGCTTAGCGTTGTAAATCCGCATTTTCCTGACGGTACCCCATAAAGAGATTCAACGTATAAATATTGAAAATGAAGATAATTCTGTTAAGCTATAATAAGGTATCCAAAAACTACATATCCCCTCAGGAAGTATATTTATGACATTAGCTCCACCCCCGTTGAAAGAATTACCTCGCCCAAAACCTCAGCGGTTGAACTCCCCTCCCGTTCCCCCACCATCCGAGAATTTCTCACTTTCACAAAAACATTTTATATGGCTCTCCCTTGAAAAACGAGGTAAAAAATGGTTTGTTAAAGAAAAAAACGGAAATCCCCTTATTGCTTCTGATCATCCGATCACTGCCCTCTACAAAACTGTTAAGAAACTCCTTGATTTCAGCCCGCATTCAACTATTTACTATGATCACAACTGCACTCAGACCATTCGCTATTTCGAAAAAGCTCTCCGAAAACAAAAGTTGAATTTGAGCAGAAGAGATTACTTATATAACCAATTGATGTTTCTAAAAGATGCTCCTTATCGAAAAAAAGACAAGCCAAAAGAATGATAGGTACAGCAGAATTTTTGGAATGGTAAAAAAATTCTTGCAGACTTAATTTGAGAGTGAAGGTGTCGGGAATGGAGCACGAGTTCGAAGAATATTTTCAGAAAAAACTAGAAGAAGACCGGGAAATGATTGAGGAGCTGCATTACACTATTGATGAACTTAGAAACATCTATCGCCAAGAGTATGAGTGGAAAAAGAACATGCCCGTACTAGACTTAAAACTTGAACCACAACCACTGGATTACGATACCGTGAACTACTATCTTCCTGAAAAATGGGAAATGCCCAGGGAGGGTAAACTGCTGTACAGTGACGAAGAGTTGCTTAACGTCCTCAAACTTATCATTTATAATCTCGGAGCCCAAAAAGCTCTCGACTCGATCCCTCGTGAGTTGCTCGAACAATATCTAACAAAAGAATAAAAAGCGCCCAGATCCGTGATTCAATAACGATGCCAAAACTCGATGATCACGTTCACGTTGTGAAAGAATTCTGTTGCGAATTCCTTAGAAAATTATCAATGTGAAAGAATTCTGTTGCGAATTCCCTTTGCTAGAATTATTTGGCAACAAATATCCACGATAGAAGCGGACCTTTGATTGGCAGCAAATCAGAAAAAATCGTGTGGAAATAACAGTTTTAGAGAGGTGGCCTACGGTCCGAACCGCCACCCCTAATGATAGTCAATTATGGGGGGAGAGATGTCTAACTCATCTACTCCTCACCAGATGCAGGATCAGCCGGTGGAGGAAGAACCCGGCCCTTTCCATCTACAGAAGGGTGCCACCAGAAATTTTGGTCAGCGCAATACTGAGCTTGTACCGTATTCACCCATTGAGCACTGTCCAGTGCCGCTTCTGCCGCCATCGTGAGCAGGGTTGCCGGGGCAAGATCAGTGGATTTCGAAAGCCTATTTAATTTCCGTTCTAGCTCATTCGTGATCGATACGCTCTTTCGCACGATTCGTTTTTTGCCTACTCCTCTTTTACCTCTCATTCCAATCATACCTCCTCTCCCTATGAAGGAGAAAACTTGAAACTACATCCATCACTGACTGATGCATACGTATGGAGGAGACGAGATATGCCCGGAATGTTCATAAAAAATAAAAGAATGATTACTCAAGGTAACCCTTCTTCAATCTCGTTCGATTATTTATTTTGATTAAAATCAGACATGATATTTTGCCAAATCTTATCCTCTTCTTCTCGTTCTCTTTTATTAGCTTCCTGAATTAATTGGTTATCTTCTTCAATTACTTGAGTTACTTCTCTATTTTCAGGCAAATGTTCCAAGAAATCTTTGACCAACTCGATATTCGATATATCTGCTATGTAGTCTGGCTCAGGTGAAGTGTTGCGGATGAGTTCACCGACTTCATTTAAAAGCAAAGCCACAACCTTATCACTGATATAGTAGTCCCCTTCTTTTTCAGGGAATGACATAGGATTATTAGTTGCCGCTATCAGCGTTCTTGCGGCCTTAACAGCTAAATCCAACCCACCGAAATGAGCCAATTGTTGGTCATCTATCCCCTCACAAGTTATTTTAATAGGTTCACCTTTGCGATCTATACTATTAATCGTGAAATTACTCTGTTCCATTGTCTAATTCTCCTTTACAGCTCGTCCGCTTCTTCGTATTGTTCCTTTACCAATCTATAAAAGTAATTCTCTCCCCCAAGATACTCACGAAGGTTGTTGAAGAAGATTTCTTTGATTGGATCGTCTTCACCATCACGCCAAATGGACATATCTCCAAGTGTTTCCCAAATTCCGTTTACGAGTGCTTGCTTGTCTTCCGGATTCTCTTCGAAATCCTCCTGGTAATCTTCAACTAAATCAGAGGCCCAATATAGCAATTCATCGTTTACACTTTTAAGATATTCGTCGGAATCATATTTTGGGCTTTGCGACGCTTCTAAAACCATGCGTACTAAAAGCTCTATTGAAACTGGAAAAAAATTACTACTTAACATATACTCTCTCCTTAAGCTTCGACGAGATCATCCAGTTGTACTTGCCCAACTCGACCTGTGTCCTCAAATTTAATTTTTACTTGATCGGGGCCGAGTTTACCTTCTACAAAACCGACCAGGACTCCAGCACGTCCTCTATGCTTTAATTTCTGAGGATTGAGAGGTTCAACTCGATATCTATTGCCGTGGATCAATTCTGTTTTACTAACTGTCTTTCCTTTATCTTTCCTTGTAACCAAAACTCTTTGAATGCCATTCTCGTCTTGATACGAACTGACTTCAGTTAATCTCATAGTACAGCCCCCCTCCAGATCGGTTAAATTTTATTTAATACGTCCATCTGATGCTTAAATTCTTCCTTAGTTGGAGGCTCGTCACTGGCACGCTTCAGATCAGGCAATTTCTCAATAATACGGCTTTCCGTATCAAGTGTTTTTCCATTTCCTAATTGAGTTCGGAGAATCTCACGATTACATGACTTGCAAACACAATAGACAACGGCTTTATTTTGCTCGGATACGAGGAAAGCCGATGCACTAGCCGCGCCTTTTACGCTATGGTTATATACCTTGAATTTCTGACCACAGCGAGGACATTGATCCCCGTGATAGTCGATCCAACGAGTATCTACTTGATATCCCTGAGACTCAATTTTCTCTTTTACATGCCGCAGAGCCTGCATAACCTCAACATCATACAAAAACTTCCGATCCATGTATGGTTTCCCCTCTCTATTTACAGTTAATTACATTCTATCATTTTTCAATAGCTTTTGATCTCGCATCTTTTTTGTATTTCCATAACTTTCATGATAAAATATGGTTAACAAGGTTAACTAGTTAACCATTGATATATCAGTGTTTTATGGTTAACCAATAGGAAGGAGGATAACGATGAGTAGTAAAACATACGGAGTAAAAGTTTCAGAAGAAATGTATGACCGGCTTAAGGCGGCCCAGGAAGCATCCGGTTTAACCGGGTCCGAGTGGATGGAAGGGCTTCTCGCGGTAGCCCAAATGCAGGAGATGAAGGGGGATGCAACCTTTTCCAAGGACGTATCTGAGATCGAAACCCATACCCAACGCATTGTAAACATCGTGGCTAATATGATCCAACGTGCGGCGTTTGAACGAGAGGGTATCTTGCACAAAGTGGAGGAAATGAGAGAATCCAAGGACCAAATTATCGCACGTCTCCAAGTCGATTTATCTGCATTGGAGGTTCGGACCCAAGACGCGGAGAAACTGGCCAGAGAATCATCCCAGGAGAAAGTGGATGTCGAAAAACAAATTGAGCAACTGCAACAATCGGCAGCCACTACTACTGCACTGGTAAAGCAGTATGAAGAAAAAATCCAAACCCTGACCGGAATTGTAACGAAGTATCAAAGCCAAGCTGACGAAAACGAAGCTCTGCAACAACGGATCCGCGAATTGGAACAGGACGTGCACAGCTTAAAACAAACCGCCCAAACCCAACAGTCGGAAATGGATCGTCTCATCATAGATCACCAGCGAGAATTAGAGCGGACGAAAGAACAACACGAGACGGCCATTCAGCACCTTCAAGCCGAACTAGATCGTCTCGCCAAAGACCACCAGCAGGAATTAGATAGAATCAAAGAACAACACGAAACAGAAAAAAAGCAGCTTGAACTTTCTGCTAAGGAACAAGTGCTTCAGGCCCGCAGTGCATACCAAGAAAAACTTGAGCAAGTCAATGAAGCTCACAATGCCCAACTCAAGGACCTATACAGCGAAATGGATCGGTTGCGTGCGAAATTAACCCATAAACCCGACACTAACTAAATTTGAAATATCCATAAGCCCCACCTAAGACAGCCGCCATAGTCAGTAGCCTAAAAAGAGGGGATGGTAGTTTCTTGGTAAGAATAGCAACAGCCACACCGGGAACAACCATCCACACCACAAGCTGTAACAACGAGCTGAACAAAGGGGAAAAGTCAGCACTCAAATCTAAAGCCATGTCATCACTTCTCCTTTGCCTCCAGGTCGGCTAAAAGCATCTCCCGTTGCATCCCTTCAAGATTATCAAAGCGTCCGTTCATTTGGTCTCGTAGGCTCCGGATTTCTTCCCGAATGACCGATCTAATGAGTTCGGCCAATTTTTTTTCGTCCATATTTCCCGCCCCTTTCTCTATTCCTAATAACCAATGTACCACGTTTGGGTGGGACAAGAAGGAGCAACCTCTATCTGTAATCCACCTTTGAATAAAGATTGTATGTAGGGGTAACAAAAGAATGATTTCTTAACGCCATTTGCAAATCCCCCATCCCCCACAACCCTTGGTATCTTGTATGGGATGGGGGATATTGGTGTTATATACAGGATTTTATGCACCGGTTCAAAACGTTGATTTATCAACCCTGTACTACTTTGAGCCATGCATAAAATCATGGCTCCCCTGGCCATCGTTAATCTCTAGTTGGCGAAACTAAAATTTGTAACCCTATTTTTTCGCCGTAGTCCCACATTTTGACCCAAGGATAGGTATCGGGGGGTAAGATAAATAATCTTTCTTCCAGCGGTTGAATGGGACTTTGGTCTACCTCGCAACCGTGAGTTAAGGTAGCAGGGTGGATAGAAACAACTCGCCCGGTATCATTGAAAAATTTGAACTTCACCTAATCACACCCCTTTGAAATAAAAAAGCGACCCATTCCAGTGGATCGCCCGCCAAACCGCCTTCTAACCCTTCTATTTTACCATACTTTACCACCGAAATAACAGTATCTACCGTCCCTCTCGCAAATCTACATCGAGGTAATGTTTGGCCATATTACGCAAATCGTCCAGGGCATCCCAGTATTGCTGATCCGTCATCCTACCTGATGCTTTGGCAGCCGTAAACCTTGCGTGAGCCTCCTTAATCAGATACTGCACAAACTCCTCTTTGTTGCCGATGTTCCATCCATCGAGCTTTAAGTTCATCCTCTTTACCTCCCCAAATATACGACATAGAGTTGGGTGCGCCCAGGTCCGTGTCCAAGATCGTCCATAACCTTATCCATTGACTCAATTGACGCTTCATACAATTCTCTCTCATTCTCACCAAATCCGTAATCCTTTTCCTCACCTTTTCGGATATTTTCGATGATACGATCCTTTGCTTCGATGATGTCCTCACGGTCAATCTCATACTTTTCAGCAACCTTTTCAGCGTATGTTTCAATCGCTTCTCTTGCAAAGGTGTGTCTTGTGCCGTGAAATCCGTGGGACTCGATCCCTGCATCCTCACACGCTGTCCTAAAGCTATCGGTCAATGACCGCTTTGAGATACCGTCAAAAATCCGATCCCCTTTCTCCTTGCCAGCAATCAGCTCGCGCACCTTTGGTCGGTATTCCTTCGGAATCTCTTTTATACGACCTCTCGCTCCCTTTGTTTGTCCTTGGGATTCGCCATCCTTAAATTCCAAGTACATGTGCCGACGAGTAATGACGATATTCTCCACCCGCAACTCCACCGTTTCACGAAGTCTTGTCCCAAGCTCAAAAGAAAGCTCCGTTGCATCCTTCTCATGTCCATCCATCTCGGACAATATCTGCTCCCTTTCCTCAACCGTGTAAGACCGATCCTTCGGAGGATTCGTCTCATTACTTACACGACCGCCAGTAGAAAAGAAGTCAACATCCAGCTCGATCCCTTCGTTCTTTGCTTCTTTGATGATTCCTTCTTCCAACTTGCGTAATCCATTCTGGATTCCTCCGATCCAACCTTCGGATACTTCCCCCCGCTTAAACTCGATGTACTCCTCATACATAGTGCGGTCAATCTCACGAATGTCCCGAATTTCATACTCTTGCTTACACCACCGCGCAAAATTGATTGAGGATGAAAGGTACTGCTTGAGCGTATCCCAATTAAACGTCCCTTTTACGTTGGACTTACCATATCGTGCAATCTCTTGACGTTTTGAATGTCCGTACCTCTCGGTAGCTTGTAAGGCGGTCTTACATTGATGGACAATTGATCCTCTTTTACCCATCGTTTTCCCCTCCTTTCGTATGTGTGCGACCCCGTTTTTGACAAGGCTATCGCAAGCCCGCCATAAAATTATGGCGGGCTTGCCGTAAATTCGTAAGAATCACCTTACTCGTAGTCTTGTAGGCTGTCCCTTCGGGACGTCTGCTCGACCACTATCACGGCTATGTACAGAAGCTGTTCAGCGAATCACCCTCAGATGACCGCCAACCTTGTCATCTTACTATCTTACTTAGGTGACGAAAGGTTACGCCGGTTTCAAGACTCGCTAGCCACACCACCGAAGTGGAAATATCCGAAGATATTGGCGACTTATGCGGAACGCTACTTGCTGTCCCTTGGACTTGTAATCTACTGCAACGGATAATAGGTCACGCCTACAGAGGTACAAGTGGTACTGCTATTTAGTTGTGTGTGATACGAGTAAAACTCCGCTAATTGATGCGGTGAGGATTGGTGATCATGACGACCAACCGTAAGTAAGCAACTAGAAGTTAAATATAGAGCAGATGTAATATCTGCTCATCGTTTCAGATCAAGCGTTCATTTCCTTTTCCTCGATCAAGCACAGGTAATATTCGAAATCATCCAACGATACCAACGCCCATAGAGGTGCAGGAAAAATCTTCTCAGTAGGGACAACCCCATACATTCTTGCAAATACATCACTTTCAAGAGCTAATTCAACCTCTCGTTTTTCACTTCTTTTCATCGTATAAAACCTCCTTAATTTTAATGTTATCCCTGACGCTGCTACATCCAATAGGACATCCGCGATAAGCGCGTAACGGTATTCGATGCGGTGCTACGTACTGGATATTGATTGACATTCGATTCATCCCTCCTTGTTTTTGGTGTGTGGGTAAACGCAAAAAAGACCCACGATTATCCGTGCGTCTTTGGCTTTCCGTCAGGTGGTGGTACTGACCCATTACGGACAGTGGTACACCCCATTGGATATATGTGATTGACTTTCAAGGTAACAGATACGTGCTTTTATGGTACTAAGTCGCTGTCCACGTAAGATACGTCATCAGCTAGACACTTCCCCGTTGTTGTCCTCGTATGCTTCTCTTTGATCTTGCTAGAGAGTACGTCCACAATCCCCTACTATCACCGATCATATCTGACTCCAGATACTCCGCTTGCAGGTCGAGCTTGTCTGCTTGATGGGTTCAGATGGTAATACTTGAATATACTACCAGTATACACCATTTTGACCGACATGACAATACCTAGGATTCGTGTTACACATTTCAAAAGAGCCGTCAAAAGCGACCCAATCGCAGGACTTCCCCCGAGTAATAATCCCGCATAAGGATCGACCCTTCGACGCCTTCCTCCTCCCACTCCAACGGGATGTGCTGTCTATGCCGATTCCAGAGCGATTCTACACCCTCCAGACTCGTCCACATTGGACCAAAAATACGGCAGGGTACTTTCCCCACGGTTATCGCTTCTACGATCACAAAACGGCTGTCAGACACGGCAGAATCAATCTGAGTGCGTTGGTTCCGCTTGGTATCTTCGTCATCCATCCTCCACCGTTCCAGAGCTTCGGGTGTCATCCGTTCTAAGACCCTTCGATCGTACAGAGGTACCCATACCCGATTTCTGCGTGATCCCGTCTCGAATCTATGGACAACAGGGAGCCGACCATCCCCCTCCCACCGCTTCCGCTCCGTTTTTGTGCAGGAAAGTACCGATTCTACCACGGATGGACTGATCCCACATCGGTCGGGGTACTCATTGATCGCTCTTTCGTGAAATAGGTTGTGCAGCTGTGACCCGTACACCGATTCTGCGAAAGATACAGCCGTACTCTAGTCCGCTCCATGCTCCGCTTTATCCATGTCGGTGAGGGGGTGGACACCCCCGACCCACTCGACAATCTTATCCGCTGTCCATCCGTAGAAAAAAGAGCGGAGGTTGATAGGGGGGATCTCTCCGAGCTGGGGGAGCGTGGGTTCTTCCTTCGGCTCCTCCTTCGGTATCAATATCCTTCGCAGATACTCCGATACAGACACACCAGCGTCCTCCACCCCCGCCCAGAAGGCAGGAGGCATGGACAGAGCGACCCTTTTCGCCACCAATCCGCTCCCAGGTCGTCCCGCCCCCTCTCGTTTTCCTCCTCGTCTATGCTTTGCCATACCGATCCACCTCCCGTTATTATCGCATCTAAGAATAATGTTACACGATTCACCAGAGGAAGGCACGGTGCTTATTTGTAGCGGTAACGACATCAAAAGGATGTACAGAGTCGGTACAGATTGATTAACAGATCGATTCTATAGGCGTCTAGGAACCTCGTAGAGACGTTTTACCGACAGACCCGCAGTTTCACACCTTCATAGACCCTATCAGACACCGTAGAATTGATCCTGTGAGGCCAAAGGGGTATATACGCCCCCTCCGATATGACCGCAGGAAAAACATAGTGTGTGATACGAGGTTTTTAGTCGAGCTCCCCGAGTGCGCGTAGTAGCTCCTCCGCCTGAGCTCTTTGTTCTTCGTCCAATTCCGCAGGGACATCCTTGGATCGTTCAATGTAGGATTGCTCCATATAGTAGGGGAGTTTCTTCTTCGGCATCTGCACAACGTTAGACCGTGACTTTGGTGCGGTAGGCTGGATCGGTTGGTCAACATGGACAAGCGGTTTTTCCCCAGACAGGATATGCTTCGTCAGGAATCCTGCGTTCTGGATCGAAGCTCCAGACGGAGAACAAGCGTAATCCACCCATTCTTGTACGTGGTCAGCGTTGGTCTTTTCGATCCAACTGCGTATGGTCGATAGAGTGGTTGGCAGACCCCGTGTGTCTAACTGTGTCTTGATTGATTGTACAGCTCCCTCGTCAACAAACTTACCAGCCTCCACGCCAGTGTTGTTATTATTCGCTGGGGGAGTGGTAGGTGCTGACGGTTCACCCAGATCGAAAATACTAATCTGTGATGCAGGTTTTACAACAACAACAGCGTCAGCGTTCTTTTCTTTTTCGGTAGGGTTGATAGTTTCACAAGCCGTCTTGGTATCCCCTGTTGTTGTTTTATTAATATCAGTATTTAGTGATTCATCATTACTTAGTAATAATAAATAATTAGTAGTGTCGGAAAATCCGTCGACGGATTTTCCGTCCACGGATAAACCTCTTGTGGCTGTAGGCTTCGATCCACTTCGCTTGGACGTTTTCTTCGACTTACAATCGGTACTTTTTTCGCTTGGAGGAAGGGGCGATTGATCCCCCTGAGGTACTTCGTAAAGGACACATTCTGTGTTTGAGAATCGTCCTTTTTCGTTCTTCAATTGGTAGCGGATCAGGTACCCGTGTTCCTCCAATTCTCGTAATCCTGCTCGGATAGAGTCACGTCCGTCCGCACAATGCTTGACCAGATCGGGGACAAAAATTCTCCAGTCATCGGGTTTCGATAATAAATACGCCAGAATTCCCTTCGCTTTCATAGATAGTGCGGGGTTGTCCAGTCCGTGCTTATTCATCGTAACGTATGGGTTGTTTCTGTCTTTTGATACACGAATAATCGTCGGCTTGCTTGCTTTCGTTTTCATTGTCATAAAAATCCTCTCCCTAGTTCAAATATTGTTTGGACTAGAAAGGTTGCCTACCGAAGTGTTACAATACTATTAATATGATAGGTAGGTCACCATCCAACGAAGGTCTAGAGTTGCCGCTTTAGACCTCTTCATACGTCCATTAAACAAACAAAAAAAGCTAAGAACATGGAGTTCTTAGCTTTTTTGATTGATATGCAAACCAAAAAGCTAAGAACCCACGTTTCAAGACATGTCAAACTAACGGTATTGAACCGTTGTGACATAATGAATGAACATGTGTGTGTTCTTAGCTATCTTCGTCTGCTCATTTGGGACGTACATAGCCTAAGTATCTATAGGAATATTTTACAATACAATTTATGAATTGCAAGTTGTTGACTATGAAGTTAGCTTTAATTGGTAGATTGAATATAATCTACTTGACTCATTAGAAGAACGGTCTGCTGTTTTGTCCAAAGTCCATCCTTCATTCCTCTGTCACTAAGAAACCTGTATCATGGATAAAAAGCAAAAAAGAGGGTAAAGATGAAAGTAAAATAATCACTGGAAAGGTGAGGTACATGAAGTTAACTCCAAAAGAAGCTGCTGAATTGAGCAAAAAAATATCTGATCATTCGAAAAAAAGTCCATTAAACATAAAGAAATAGCCTGTTCACTAATTGTGACAGGCTATTTCTCTGTCATGCGTGCGATCCAAGTAGTATATTAAAACCAAAAAAGAGGATGAAATTTAAATCTGCCAATTTAGTTTAGAAGGATTTTGTCGATGTTTGAAGAATTTACTATAAATGAGAAAAAGCCCTCATGTCTGGGGAGACCGGGCTTTCTCTACGACATAGACCTTAGGAGAGGTCTGCTCATTTTTAATTGTTGTTAGATATATTCTATCAAAATGGGCAGATTCCTTCTAGTGTTTTAAAAAATTGGAGGGAATTTTTTATTATGAGTTCAGTAAAATTTTTGCACGCTAGAAAAAAGACTCGTGATGAGCTCCGCTTACCACAACAACATTTTGTTGCTATGGATGACTGGATAAAAAAAATCGGAAATGATGCGTATGTTGCCTGGCTTACTTTTTACACTTGGGCCGATCGAAGCAAGGAAGATAGAGAAGCAGATGCTATTCCGAACTCCATGAACAAAATCGCCAAACGTTTAGGTGTAGGTAAAGAAAAATTCTACCAGAAGATCATTCGACCCCTTTGGAATTACGGGTTTATTGATCTTCACGAGATCGAGATAAAATCCAATTTAAAAGAAAACCCAGTTAATATCATTGTCTATGAATATCCTCAAAATAGTCCCGACCTGGCAACTAAACCATTGGAGATAGTCAGAAATTACGATACTGACTATAAGCCGGCTGAACGGAAAGAAAAATCAGCACAAGCCAAAATCCCTAGTTCGAAAATCGAACCAGAGGAGAAATCAGTTCCTAGTTCGAAAATCGAACCAGACTCTAGTTCGATTTTCGAACCAGACTCTAGTTCGAAAATCGAACCGAATAATGTTAAAGAAAATAATGTATTAAAACATAATGTATTAATCAACAACAATGTTGTTGATGATTTGCTCAATCAATATGAAATTAAGGTTAATAAAACGACTCTATCAAAATGGCTTAGTCTAGCAGATCAAGAAACTATTCTTGAGGTAGTATCAACAGCCATTAAAAAACCTGATTGTAAAAATGTAGTTGGCTATGTAACTAGAATACTTACCAATGGATACACTCGACCGATACCCGGTTCATCTTCAACTACGTCAAAACAAAAACATAGGGAATTACCAGATTACATAGTAAATCAAAATAACCAAGCAACAGCTGCCGTGATCAACCCGGATCAACAACGTGAAGTCCTCGACCTTTTCTTAAAGTTAGGTGAAATTACAAAGGAAGAGTACGACCAAAAGTGCAAAGAGTTGGATTAGTGCGGCCGTACTCCTTGATCTTAGGGTTAAAAATGAAATTACTTCGACCCTTTATTGTTTTGATCATTTCCCAATGGGAGGTAGCATGACCTAACTGGACAGAAATTCACACACTTAACCGTATTGGAGTTAGCTGAAAGAGCTTCGGTTAATTGGCAGTGTCTTTGTTAATGTGGAGAAGAAAGACTGATTTTTACTGATTAATTGACTAGTGGCAAGTCTAAAAGCTGTGGCTGCAAAAGAGCTGAAATGCAAAAACAGACCCATATGAAAAGTGGGTTCAACTCGGTGTATAACTTAAACAGATATTATGATAGGTATGAAGCCTATCGAAAAGCGTTAGAGTATATCGCCTATTACGGTCTTGGATCACAGGATCCGGTCGCCATAAAGCAACGAGAGGTTGCAAGGAATACCCTAGAAAAACACTGATATAAATAGTCTGGCTGGTGAAACGAAGATGCAGGCGAATTTGAATTTTAGAAATGGGGTAATGGAAGATGTCAGAAGAAATAAAAAATCAACTTCTTGAGGCAATAGAAGAAGGACAGTAGCTTTCCCATTTGGAATATAACAATTTGAGCCAGGATCCCAAGGTTCAAGAATGGGTTGATAAGTGTGATTCCGTCCTTACTGTTTTGTTTGGAAAAAAGTCTGATGAACGTAAGGGTTTTAGAAGTGCAGATTTTCCTGTTGGTAAAATCTCAACGTTGCAAATGCTTGCTGCCAAAGTATCGGTTAAGCTCATATCTAAATCGCCTTCAACCATCATTAATGTAAATCAAACCCAAATTACTACTATTAAGAATGAAATTTCACTTCAAATTTTACTTAAAATCGAGCATTCTAATTTTTCGGAAGAAGAAAAGAAAGAAGCAACAGACTTATTGAAAGAAGTGAATGAAGAAGTTCAGAAGTCGGAACCGAATTGGAAGAAGGTAACCGACCTTTTAAAAAAGAGTTTCGACTATGGGTTAAAGATTGCTCCAGATATCGTGAAGCTAGCCGATGCTTATTACAAGGCTAAAGGTGGAGTTTAAGGAGCTTAACTTTAAAATTTTTATGTTTACGGACTGACGGGGTCAGCAGTGACCCTGTGGGTAGCATTAACGGCGCATCCAATCTTGGCTGCAGGTTTCATAGCCTTCGTATTCTGTATTCTTACATTGTTGAGATTTATCAGCATGAATTTGTACGAAAAAGCTATGAAGGAGGAGTTGTCTATGAAAAATAGGACATTGTTTGCATCGGCTAGTATCGAAACCCTTTGGGCTATGTTAGTCAGCACCTCGGTGGGCATCGCCCTGCTCGCCCCGTGAGTTCGTAAACAAGTAGTAGCATTTTTTCAATTTTGTAGAAGAGAGGAATTAAGGGATGGAATATAATTACTACCTTCCGAATGAGGAGGATTTTCTTTATACGATTTCAAGTTATTTAGCAGCTCAACAAGATGAAGATGACTGCGAGTTAGCTGCCCTTTTAAATTTTACGGAAATATCTTTTATAGGAACGGACCAGTTTTCACGTAATCGCTGGAACTGTTATTATGCGATTTTAACTGTTTTTGTTCCGTCATTAATTTTTAAAAAGTTCCATAAACGCCACAAAGATCGCTTGTATTTTTTGTGTAAAGAATTTATGCCTCTTGACGCTGGGTATGAGATATGGGAAGTAAATTTTAGTATTCGTTTACAAAGTGCGTATTTGGGATGGCGTGATGAGGTACTTAAACAACTGATCGGGCAAGGATTGAATAATCAAGCCAGTTTTCCTTCTTCAAACCAACCCTTTGTGGAACATGAAGGGATTCGTTTCCGATCCTTATCGGAGAAAAATTTGGCCCCTCACTTCCAAGCATCGGGTGTTCTATTCTTTCCCCTGCCATTAGCCGTCTGTGGTAACCAACGGAAGGAACCTGACTACCTAGTCTGCAAGTATGGACGTTGGGCAATTTTAGAAGTAGTTTCGGATCATTTTCATCCTAGCGTAGAACGAGAAGCGGATCGAACCATATGGTTCCAGAATCATCATGTTTCTGTAAGACAATATCCAGCCGAACGATGCTGGCGTGATCCGCATAATGTGGTTCATGATTTCCTAAATTGGATGGATGGGTTAGGTAGATAGGAAGGAGATGATCAATTGATAATCATCAATGATCATCTGTTCCGCAAAGTCTGCAATCGTTGCATTTCATACAGGGATAGCAGGGATTCAAACCAATCCTTTGATTTCAAATAGCTTGCTTCGATCATGGCCGCTACTTTCTCTTTCACTTCCGTTGATACTTTTACTCCGAATGACGTCTGACATTTCTTATCCCTCCAGTTAGTTAACCTAAAAATATTGTTATACCAATCGTTAACCAAGTTTACTTAGTTAACATTTACCACTTCATGCTTTCGATCGAAACAGGAGAACAAAAGAAAAAGCCGACACTCTTGGCCGACCGGAAATATTTTTTGAGTTATGTATAAAGGGGTATACTCTTAGGCAGAATAGTGGATAAGAAGAAGTCTGCTATTTATTGAAGCCTTCCGAATTAACACTGGAGGGCTTTTGTATTGTGTTGTTCAGGTGTGTATCCTAGAAGTTTAGTAATGACCATGAAGGATGCGCTACTAGGGAAACTACTCTTATATAATCGCAAAGAGTTGAAATGTCGGAGGTGACCATCTTTGTGGGTGGGGATGACCAAAGGGTAGCGTGTCATATTACATGTAAGCATTCATATAGTGGTGCGCCGCTTATATCAACGTGGCACGCCACTGCCTCAAATAGCTTTTATATTTATAGATATTGCAACGTAATATTATGAGTGAGTTATTGGTTAACCTTAGAATACGCCCATAACGCTTGGTCAAGAGTCCGCATATCTACTTCACATTTGTCGGCCAAATTTCTACAGTAGCTGACGTATTCAAACCAAAAATCAAAATTATAGCCCTTCCTGGGAACATTGGAATTTAATGACCATAAAGCACGAAAATCTAAAATTGGATATCTATCGGTGTGTCCAAAATGTAAGAGTACAGAAGCAGTAGGCCAATCAACTCCTTTTAAAAGAGTCAAGATTTCGATTCGTAACCTTTCATCACTTGTAGAGAGTGCAACTTCGGTGATAATACGAATATATTCTTCGCTGTTTTGCCTGGTATGATTTTGAGTTCTTGGGCTTTTCCATCTGCAAATTTTTAAAAAATCCTCTTGTGCAAAGTAGCCATCCTCTTTAACTTTTTGACCGATCTGGATTATGTCCATATCATCCATATAATCATAACGAGAAGACCATTCAGTCACCTTACTAATATCAAATTTTAGAGAAAACATGATATCTTCTCCCTTCCTTCTATAATTACATGTCCAAGCTTTTCTCTTTAAAGTAGCAAGTACTGTAATATCTTGGTGAGTGTAATCTAAGATTTTTCCACCACAATTATATTACAAATTGAATTCCTTTTTCGCTATAAAGTAGGGGTATTGAAATCAATCATACATAGTGTATTTTCTCATTTTCGTAATTTCATATTTTTGTATTTACAAATATAAGTTTTTTCTTATTTACGCATTAATGACACCTGAAATCTTGGCTAGTTTATTTGATATTAAGACTCTAGTGGACTATAATGGACAAAATAGGACAATAGGGGGAGGGATCAGTGATATGACAAAACAAGATGTAATGATACCAGTGAGGGGGCACTTATAAATGGAAGACAAGATTTTTACTCCCGCACAGGTCGCTGATCGTCTTCAAGTAGCCGAAAAGACCGTTTATCGTTGGTTGGACTCCGGGAAATTGAAGGGAGTCAAATTAGGTAGATTATGGAGAATTAGGGAAGAAAAATTAGAAGAATTTCTTCAAAAAAATACACCGGAATAATAAATACCGGATTCTATGTCAGAGGTAAAAATATGTATCCTATACCAACTCCTATTTACCATATGACGAGTGGCAGAAACCTTCGGTCCATCCTTAATAATAAGGGTCTATTGTCAAATTCAGCCGTAAAAAGACTTGGGATAGGGTATACCAATATCGCTTATTCCAATGTACAACAGCGTAGATTGAACACCGATGTAAAGCAGCCCCCATGGGGAAATTTACATGACTATGTACCATTTTATTTTGCGCCTAGATCACCTATGCTCTACACTATTCATAGAGGTAATGTCGAAGGCTATGAAGAAGGACAAGAATACATTATTTATTTAAAAACCACGGTACAGATGATTGAGGATCATGGTTTAGACTTTGTATTTACAGACGGCCATGCCATTTTGGATATTAGTGATTTTTTTAAGAATACCGAAGATTTAAAGCATGTTGACTGGGATATTATGCAGGAAAAATACTGGGGTGAGACGGATGATGATAAAGACCGACCGCGCCGGAGACAGGCTGAATTTCTAGTTCATGATTTCGTCCCCTGGACTTTAATACAAGAAATTGGTGTGATAAACATCCGATTCAAAACAGCTGTAGAACGAGTCTTACATGACTATGAAGATATAACCCCAGTTTCTATTCAGCGGAACTGGTACTACTAGGAGAAGGAGGTGTATCCGATGATCGAATATACAAAAGGGAATCTTTTAGAAGCAGATGCAGAAGCTTTGGTTAATACAGTGAACACAGTGGGGGTAATGGGGAAGGGAATTGCTTTACAATTTAAACAGGCTTTTCCAGAAGTGTTCAAGGCTTACGAAAAAGCTTGTCGTGCCGAAGAAGTGAAGACCGGAGAAATGTTCATTGTCCCTACTGGATCAATGTTCAATCCGAAATATATTATCAATTTTCCAACCAAGCAACATTGGAAAGGTAATTCTAAAATGGAATTTATTGATAATGGTTTAAATGCACTGGTGAAAGACATTAAACGCCTTAGTATTCAGTCTATCGCCATACCTCCTTTGGGCTGTGGTAACGGGGGATTGAATTGGGACGATGTACGACCAAAGATTGAACAGGCGTTTGCAGCATTACCAGACGTTCGGGTGCTTTTGTATGCACCCGCGGGAGCACCCGCTCCGGATCAAATTAAGATTGGAACCAACAAACCTCATTTAACAACTGCGCGAGCTTTGTTTATTGCGTTAATGGAAAACTATGCTATTCCTGGTTATAAACTGACGCTACTTGAAATTCAAAAGCTGGCCTATTTCCTTCAGGTAGTAGGAGAATCCCTCAACCTTCGATTCGAGAAGAAGTATTATGGACCATACGCAGAAAATTTGAATCATGTTCTAATTCGATTAGAAGGGCACTATACAAGGGGATTTGGAGACCGAACGAGGGATGCAGAAATATTCCTTTTACCCAATGCTGCAAAAGAAGCCATCGAATTCCTATCGGATCACGAAGAATCCAGAAAACGGTTGGAACGAGTAAGTGAAATCATTCGAGGGTATGAAACACCCTATGGCATGGAATTATTATCTACGGTTCATTGGGTGATGAAAGAGAATCCTTCAATTGCCACCAATTATGATGGAGTGGTAAAAGCTGTACAGGATTGGAGTAGCTACAAAAAGAAAACGTTTAGAGAAAATCATATTTTAAAAGCATGGCAGCACTTGAACCGTTTAGATATAGTGCTTGACGTGTAAGAAAAAAGCACATCCAAGTGATGTGCTTTTTTGTCTTATAATCATTTAGATCAACATCATTTGCAAATAAGCATTTTTCATAGCTATATCGTAAAATTCTTACTTCAACAAATTCATAAATACATAAATACATAAATACATAAATACAGTTTTAATGATTTTCTTATAAACCATATCAATAACTACTATCTACTAATGGGTATTTGCAAACTTAAAAAATGGTAAGTAACTCTAACTGGCTCACCAAGAGAAAACACAAAACATTTGAAAATAAGGGTATCTAGACTGCTCGAAAAGAATGCTATTTCAGCGTTTTTTTGTGTTCATTTTTTAGAATTTGGCTAATATACATCATTAGATTAATATAAAGAAGGAGAAAAGATAACATGGCAGTCTATTATAGTTTGGGGTTAGATATTGCAGGGGTCACCACCGATACAAGCTCTTTGGTAATTTCAAGAAAAGTTATAAGTAGCCGAGAAATCGAATGTATCCTACTAGGCAAATTACCTAATGATCGGGAATGTGCTAGACGATTACGAAAAAACAACAAAAAATATGCGTCAGTCAGCAGCCTAAAAAAGATCTTAGAGTTGGCAACAGTGGATGAATTAGCGGAAGAACAAACAAAGTTTATTCAAGAGCAATTAACAGAAGTCCGAAAGAATCATTGGCCTCTTCTCCCAAGCAGCATTCCCCTTGTGGTCGATACACCACTGGATACAAGGGAACTGTTGCCTTTTCTTGGATTCCACCGAACTTCTAAGATCAAGGCACATATCAAGGGTATGAATTCCTATAATGAGTTAGTCAAAAGATCCATAGATGAATATTATGAGGGCAGACCACCTTACGCTGATCTGATTGGATCTGTTCCTGTTCGGTTCAAGACTATTCTGGCCTATAGTAGAACTCCTTATGTGCTTGCGAAAAACCTCTTTGAGACATATCCTAGGGCTTGCATCAGAGAACTCAACACAGTAATCCCCACCCATCCTTTACATGAATTGGGGTACGGAGGATCGGCACATTGGACAGGTTTAGCTTGGACAAGCCCAAATAATAATCTTTTAGATAATATTAGAGGGATTGGAATTGTAGGTATGCCAGGAGTAAGGGAAATCCTTACAGATCATGAATTGGATGCCATCCTTTGCAGTGTGGTAAATCTAAGTGGGAATCCCCCCTCTTTCAAGCCAAACCCGAACCATATATTGTTTCAGAAGTCGCAATATCTAAAACGAGGAGTTAATCTAAACCGTGGACTACCAAAAGGATATCGTGTAGTAGCATACCTATATTGGGATATCATTAAAATAGTAGGTAGAGTTTAGAAGTAAGGATGAGAGTGCACCTTTGGTTGCCCAAATACAAAAGAGTAGCTCAAACAGTAGAGGTGCTCTTTTTCTATGTCACGGGTCTTTGATAGATTAAGTAAGTAGATAATCCTCCCGACCAACTTCCTTCACCGCAAGGTTGGTAGGATTATTCAATACAATGTCATCCTTCTTTTTTTAGTGTCCCTCTATAATTCTTGGAGAAATAGTCACAGCTTCTTCAGCATCATAAGCCAGGACTAGTTGGACATATTTTCTATGTTCGATTAAACAATAGTCCGATACTTTATTATTGATTCTCCCGCTATTATTTTTTATCAATGACCAGTAATAAGTTGTTCGTGTTCATTATTTTCCTTCAATCGAACAAGAGGAGAAAGAAGCTAGCAAAACATGGATTGATACTTGGGTCAAGTCCGACGCTACAGATGGAATAGAAAACGGTGACGATGGAGATTGCGAAGATGGAGACTAAATAAGCACCTTGGTACTAAAAACGTCATATTTTAATGAAATTACATATGCAGACATTAGAATTAAGCCCATTTTTTCAGAAATTAAGCCGAAAATGTTGGCAAACAAGGAGTCTATGCTTGTCCAATTCAAGAATCAGCTTATTGTTAAACAGGTGACAGACGCAGATCCGCACACTGGGTCTAATCACATCATGCGAAGGAGAGCCCAAAATGAAGGAGCCCCCGCATGTTTTCTCTTTTTAATCTGTATAATGGTGATAGGATTATTTCTTTTTATTTTGGTTCTCCTGACGAGCAGTGATCATGAAAGTAACTATGTCAGTCAAGTTACTTAGATCATCCAATGTCGGGAGAGCCTCTTTTTGATCTCCAAAGACCAGAACCAAAGCAAGCAATAAAGCAGACATCTTCATTTTCTTCACCTCCTTTCGTTACTTCATATAATCAATAAAGCAGGGCTCCTATTTTATAATAGGCGGGAATAAAAAATTTCTAACGCATCCCCGTAAGCAATGATACAACTTGAAACAGATGCAAAGTGTCATGATGCCGTCAAAATCCTGTCAGATTCTTTCCAACGCACCTATCTTAATCCCTGTTCATGGTATGTTGTTATTGCAAAGCCTCTCGGCAACCCATTACCATCAAGAAATCAGCAGCATTAAACCGATTCATTAGCTGAAAAGGAAGTGCACCTATAACAACATCTAAAGCTCCGCACATAATCTATAATGAATTTCCAAATCTATCAGGATTTATCCCATCGATAGATTATTCATCGATCAACCGATCTTATACATACACTTCACTATCGCTAGAAAATGATGTTGTCTAATATATAGGGAAACCAAGCGATTTTTTAACAAGCCCCTTACTTTATATATATGATCTTTTTGTATGTAAACTTCCTTGTAATATAGTTGATGCAAATAATGGCAACACAAAAAGGCAAGGACCGTTCTCCTTACCGAATGATTAAAAGGCGCATAACTGGAAATGAATTCCGGTTTGTGCGCCCTGTTAATGTCTTTTCCTGTCCTGCCAATACTCAGCTAATGCCGTTGTGATGTTTATATGGTGCTGTCCGATGATCAACTTTTTCATTTTACTCTTGGTTTTAGGAGATTCTATCACATCCAGTGAAGCTTCCCCACTAAACAACGCAATGAGCAGTCATTTTTCCTTCCATTCCAATCCGTCATATGATGGTTCAAACAGAATCAAGTTATCAAACAGATTAATGTTGAAGAAATTATTCGCTTTATCATTCCACAGTCGATACTCCAGACGCCATCAATCCATTAATTCTATCTTATGTGGTTTCTAATAAGCGCATCATCCTTTTAATCGGAATCCATTTCTATGATCGATGTCACCCATAATAGTTATGCGATCAAACACAATCTGAAATAAGGAAACAATGTATTCGCCACATCAGACATTGAAAAGTATTCATTTTAACTTTCATCATGGTCACTTTTATTCCATTCCCAAGGTTGAGGAGCCTCATCTAAAACCAATAGCCGGATATATCCTCCTCCCAATTCATCGGCAAGTTCACCGATACCGATCCTTTCAATAATGTTTTCTTGCAGTATTGCTTCTTTATCATTTTTCACGACAATAGCTTGTTTAATCTCTAGTTCTCTTAAATCACGTGTTTCATGAAAGTAGCTAGTAAAGAAACCAGAATTAAAATCACGTTTCAAAGAATTAAATAACATCCTAAAGAAGTGGTTCTTGTCATGGATATCCATTTGTTCGTTTCTTATCCCCTGTTCGTGATGAGTGATAATCATGGGGTCAGGTTGTAAGGATCTTAATAGTGCAGTTGGAGATAAACGAAGTAATTCAATTGCCTTAGTCTTTTCCTCCTGAGACATGGGCAATCCCTTTTGAGTTTCCTGTATATGACTGAAAAGTTCCTCGTTGATGTGCTTGTCGTAAAAATCACCACCTAAAACATCGAGAAGAATTTTTCCGGTTAATATAAATCTATATATTTCTGCAATCGTGGTGTAAAATGATTCATGATCTTCAGAAATAAGTTTTATGGAGGAATCATTAAGACTAACCCAGCCCTTAATATTTAGTTCGTGCGCTGCTTCTTTTAGCTCTGGTTCCTCAAAGGATTCTTCTAGCTTAGTTGCAATATCAATCGTTTTTTCGAAATTTGTTTCACGATTATCATCCAAAATTAAACTCCACAAAATGATCTTTTTACCTAATATTGCTCTTTCTTGCGCTTCTATTTCCGTTTTCAAATCAATAAATATCTTAACTGGCAAAGTTTTTTGTAACATATCACAAAGGATTGTAATATCACCCGATAAAAAATTACCAGATTCATCAAGAACGGTGTACGTATCATCTCCGAATATAGTTACCCAGAAAACTTGATTATTGTAGTAACCGACTTCTAAATGTTTAATGATTTTGGGAGTAAATTTGCCTATGACCTCAGTAATCTTTTCCATTGAACATAATCCGTATATATCACTTGCGATGGACAATATCCTTTCACCAGTGACGAGGTTTATGTTAGTTCTATTTTGAAAAAGATCATCGTAATTTCCTGCGACGTTACCGTTCACTCCAGATAAAGCAATAAAGCAACCAAACACTTCTTCTCCTAATTTAGCTTCCTCAAGGTATATCTTTCCTAGGAATTTTAACCATTCACTCATACCAATCGTGGTTTTATATGCTTTACATTCACAAAGTAATTTCCTTCGAGTAACTCCTCCCATACCTGGAAATTGGTATTGCGCACTTACATCAATTTCTTCGCCGCCAGATCCGACTAGATTATTAATGACATTCGTGTAACCGAGGTGTGTCAATATTCTAGATGTCAAACGTTCTAACTGAGTTCCTTTATCATCATTTGTTTGACCAAGTATTATCATCTTGAACCTCCATCACTTTTGGCGCTAATAGAAGACTAAAGCTACTTAAATCAATTAAAGTCCAATCCCGGTAGCCGCATTATCTTGAAATACGGATGCTTCTCTTATATATTTTCGAACCGTAGTTACAGATCGGTGACCGGTCTGTTTCATAATGGCTCGTTCACTTTTCCCTGCTAGGTGAGCAGAAGTCACCAACCCTGCACGTAAACTGTGACCGGAATATTTACGAACATCTAGACCTGCTAACTCTGCGTACCTTTTGATAATGAGAGCTACGGATTGATCAGAAAGCCTTCGATCCCTCACTTGCAAATGTCGGTTGATCGGGCGAAAAATCGGCCCCATACCGATGTTTCCCGCCTCCAACCAGTCCTGAAGAGAACGTACTGGACAAGTGTCCAGGTTTCCGCCGTAGGGTATTCCGACCTTTCGACCTTCTCCTTCTTGATCCACTTTCGATTTCCGCTGATGAATAACTAATCCTTCACGAGTAAATTCAATATCTTCTTTATTTAATGCGACGATCTCACTTCGCCTGAATCCACCAGCAAACCCAATGAGTAGTATCGCTCGATCTCGGATTCCGATATTGTTACTCGGTAATACCTCAATCATTAATCGGATATCGTCTATGGTTGCTGGTGCTTTGCCTTGCTGCTGAGTCCCATGAACCCGTAGAATAGATGCCCATAAGGTCCGAACCAGTGGGCTATGTGTAGGACTTTCATAGTTAGCTGCTTGATGAGCCTGGGAGATGGCACTAATTCTTCGCTGGATGGTACTTGGTTTGTAATTAGCTGCTGCCATCGAAGATAAATAATCAGAAACGGTTTCTGGGGTAGCCGGTAGGAAGGTTCTATCGTTATCGATACACCAATCCTTAAAATGCTTCCAATCCGTTCGATAGGATTTGATTGTGTTTTCCGCTTTGGCATGTTTGAGGTATTCTTTTGTGGTTTCAGAGATCGGTTGAGATAACCCATTATACCGTTCTATGATTTCTGAACTTGTGGCAAGTAGTGAAATTTGCATGTCCGTACCTCGCTTAACTAGCGATACCATTCCATTATCGTTAGTTAGATTTTGGTTATTATTGTATATGGTTCCTTCTCGACTGTCAATAATAATAACAAATATATTTGACACATATTAATAAATATATTATATTGTCATTAAATTAATCACATATTAATTAATGTAAAAGGAGTTGAAATGTTATGAGAAATTTTTGGTTAGTTCGTCCTAATCCTCATAATCACTACGCAATGGGTTATTTCCTGACAAAGCATCGTATCGCTGTAGGTTATCCGTTAGGAGAAGATTTAACCGATCACAATTATAGGGATATCAAGATTTTGCTTGAGGGAAAAGGATGGCCTGCTGGATTGAGTAATGTCAATATATTGGTCCGTGAAATGAATCCAGGAGATTGGGTCATCGTGCCTGATGAGAATGGAAGGGAAGTCTATATCGGAGAAGTTACAAGCGACTACAAATATGTAGAGGAATTAGATGAGGATAAACCGGGATCCGGATTCCCCCATCAACGGGAAGTCGAATGGTTTTTTGATGGAAAACCGTTTTTGCGATCCGAACTTCCTGGTCCCATAAAGGATTCATTACGCTATCCAGGAGCTGTGGCAAACTTAACCAAACACCTGAGCCTGATGGAAGAAACATTAGGAGTGGAAGTGGAGAATGACAGTCTGGATCGTAATTCCACCGAAGAAGTAATCGATTTTCTATTGAGTGTTGTTAAGAATGAGGAGATAGAGATGGAAAATCGTTTGAGAGCTGCTGAAATCATACTAAATTCTAAAAAATAAAAGGTAGACACAAAATAGGATAGGAAAGGTAGAGTTGATATGTCCGATGAAAACAATCAAAGGTTAGATATTTTCAAGAAATCAACGGCCATTAGTAATGCATTAAGAGACTTTAGGATCAATCCAGTAAATCATGTCCCTGTGATTCCGCAAAGCAATATGCAAGAAATGATCGACAAGATTGATAAGGCCAATCAAGCCAAGTGGAAGAAGGAATTCGAAAAAGAACAGCGAGATAGGGAGACCCTTGCTGCTATAAGGGAACAAAATGAACTGCTTAAGAATTTTCCCGCGGGGACAACATACAATACGAATAACAACATCGTGAACAGTCAGCTCGAGTCATTTCAGCAAAATATCGGTGGGAACAATGTCAACCAACAGATTAATACACAAACCGGATTGAATCCTAATGAATTAATCGAACTGATTTCTTCATTAAAAGAGGTCTTTTCCTTTCTTCCTGAAAAAGACCAGTCTGTGGCCAATCTAATGGTTGAAGAATTTGAACAAGAAGTTCAACAGGATAATCCTAAACCAAGCACACTATTGGCTTTTAGTACTTATTTATACTGCAAGGTTATGGATATGATCGAAAATCCTGGTAGGGCACTTACATCAGCAGAAGGAACACTGACTCAAGTCTTTTCTATCAAGGATAAACTGAAGGAAATTATGGCGAGTCTTCAAAATTTTATCGGCTGAATCTAAGACCTGGGTTAATCTAATCCAGGTCTTCTCTAATTATGGGGCTAATGAAGCGAGATTTTACTGACACTACTATAGCGATTCTATTTCTTTTGCTCGTCCATATACTTTCGTAAGGCTGTGACCACGACATCCACCATCTTAGTTTTATTTTGTGTGGCAAAAATCTTTAATTCCGTGTGAAAATCCTCATCAAATTCAAATGTTGCCCTTTTCTTAATTACAGTTTTATTCAATAGTTCATTTTCGTATTTATGAATTTGTTCATTTTCAGTTGGATTTAGTAATTCTGCATGAGCGCCGCTTCGTTTGTTTGCTACCTTATCCTGTATTGCTTTTAATTTAGACACGATCAATCAACTCCTTTAAGAAATCATGGTAGGGCTCTACCGCTTGCTTTAATTCGGTATTCTCCAAAAATCCATTAATGCTCAAACGACCAGTTGCCGCTTTTCGATGAATGATGGTTTCAAAAGCCAGACCTTCATATTCTTGTTCAACCAGATCGATAAGGGCTTTGTTATCTACACGTCTGTTGTCGATCATCACACGTAAAATCCCCGCTATTTTAAGATCTGGATTAAGCTTGTCCTGAATATGGACAATGGTTTCAATAAATCGCTCTAATGCAGAATAGCAGAATTTCGAGGACTCAAATAACGCTATTACAGCATCAGATGCTGCCAAGGCATTGATGGTTTGATCTCCCAGAGCCGGTGGTGTATCAATTATTATAAAGTCGTAATCATTTTTGATAGAATCCAACGTTTCTTTTAGGATGAGGCTTGGATTTCTTGTTGGGTGTTGTTTTTCATATTCCCGGTAGACCCACCGTGAGAATGTAGCGAGCAAATCCTCCGCGGTAATTATATGTAGATTATCCGTAATGCGATGTATATACTTTTCAGCTAACTGTTCTTTCAAAGCTTCAAGGATTGTTCGACCAGTGAAATCATAGATATCCTGTTGGGTTAGTAATTCAGTTAGATTTCCCTGGCTGTCTAGATCCACAGCTAGCACTTTATGTTCTTGGCTGAGTAACCAGGCACAAACGCCTGCGGAAGTGGTCTTTCCCGATCCTCCTTTTTGCACACCGAAGGTAATGACTTTCCCCATGATGTATCCTCTCCTTTCCCTCTATGAATACTAATTCTCGATTGGTTACTTTTTTCCTACATAAATAAGAAAAAATATATAATCTTATTTAAATTTTTATGTTTATAAGAAAAACTGCATTTGAGAAAATGGATGAAAAAGTACACAGTACACTCTACCTTCAACATTGCAATATATCCTTTCATACAGTATACACACATATTTTTGATGACATGGAGGAAGCGATGAATAATTTCCAATGTGAAAAAATGGAAGGTATTCTTCAATCCCGTCTCGAATCTATTATTAACGGAGTAAGAAAGGAATGAAATAATGGTAGAGTTACGTAAAGAGTTTCAGGCGGAAAAAATATCTGACGAAGTACAAGCATTAATAGGGGTAGCGTCAGGAAAATGCGGATTTACAACGATAAGGAAATTCCAAATTAAAAAGCCCAACTTCTCTGCAAATCAAAATAGAGAAATTGAGCTTTTCAGTTACTTCATTTATTTATTGA
>NZ_JAKFCQ010000091.1:0-7844 GCF_036676585.1 Robertmurraya sp. | reverse complement strand
TTTGGAATTGTGAGGATTGGACTACGAAAGTGTTTTAAATAAAGATTAAGGGGTACCTCAGAAAAATTTTACTGGGGTACCCTTTTCTATCTATTTCAATATTAGGTTAGCAACACCTTCAACATGGCTTGGATGGTGATGGCAGATAGCGCGGTGTAGTGGTGTTCATCTAAATAATTCAGTATTCCTATGACTATTATAGAAGTAGTTCCCTTATAAATTATGCTAATGCAGCAGCTAGTCAAAGAGGATTTAATCTTAAGTTATGAAAGACCTCTGTTGAAATAGCACAACACAAGAGGAGTGTTAATAATAGGAAAATATTTCGATTTGAATTCCGAACTGACCAGTAGACAGCAGAAATATAAAAAATGACTTAAGCGACTTTTACTCTATATTCCATAGGGCTTAGTCCGTTTAGTCACTTTTGGTACCTATAGTGATTTTAGAAATTTATCATACTCATCTACCGCTTTAGATAATATTTTTTGAGACATAAAAATAACACTATACCATTCTAGTAATTATTAAAGTTGAATTGATAATATTGAAATATCATCTTTTTGATTTATATTATTTTTTATAATAGTAGAAATCTCACTAAGTGAATAATGTTGATATTTCGTTTTACCAGTGTTTAATAGGAAGTTCTCAAAGTTCTTGAGATTCATATCCATAGAGTCAAATATACCATCAGTATACAATATAACTCGGTCGTTCTTGGAATATTTCACCTCACCACTGGATACTTTAGGGGATTCCATCAAGCCAATAGGAGGAACTCTATTATCAAGAAATTGATCTTTATTTCTACTTAAGACCACACCACTGGGGTGGCCAGCGTTTAAGTAATTAATCTTTTGTTTTTTTGTGTCAATTAATAAATATATACCTGTACAGAAATATAACCTTTGGCTATTTAAAGTTCTAAATAGAGAATAAAAATGCTTATTTAATTCATTATATACCTTCACTGGGTCTGTTACTCGAGTAATAATCCCAGGAAGCAAAGACCGCATGGACATACTAATAAGACTTGACGATACACCATGTCCCATAATATCTAATAAGATAACTCCATAAAGATGCTTATCTATTTTGAACCATGCATACATATCTCCAGAAAGATATTCAGAGGGTAAATATAACCCTTCAATTTTAATTTCTTCTTCTTGTAATGCTGGAACTAAAATACTTTCTTGTATCGATTTCGCCAATTTTAAATCTTTTTGCAGACTTAATTCAAGTAGTTTTCTTTCAGTTATATTTTTATGGGTAATGACAGCACCATCTATTTTCCTACTTTCTTCATTAACAATTAAAGGTGTAACATCCATATTAAACCACCTTATTTCAAGCGGGCTATGGCAAGGATACTCATATGAAAATATGTTTAATTTTCCACTTAAAACATCCTTAATTCCTTTAGCTATTTCTGATGGAGACATAGTAAAGTAATTATTTCCTATATCACACTTTTCTATATTTCCGTTATTTTCTTTACAAAAGTGTTTCCAACTGAAGTTGGTAGAGATAATATCTCCCAGTTGATTAATAATTGCTATTTGATATATTTGTGAATCAATAACTGCTTGACTAAATCTTTTATTTTTTTTAAATGTAAGTGATTGTTCCAAGTCATATACACCTCCTTAAATATATT
Source organism: Robertmurraya sp. (assembly GCF_036676585.1). Classification (NCBI taxonomy): domain Bacteria; kingdom Bacillati; phylum Bacillota; class Bacilli; order Caryophanales; family Bacillaceae; genus Robertmurraya; species Robertmurraya sp. Next base: position 6,181 of record NZ_JAKFCQ010000091.1, on the reverse strand, counting down.
AAATTGACGTATTATCTGTTAATATTTAGGTCTTGGAGATGGCTTACCAAATAAATAGTCTTGAAAAAGTTTAATACCCACTTGTTTTAGCCGTTCAAAATCTTCACTGAATTCCACCCCTTCTGCAAGTGGAATTGAACCGATTTCTTTTGACTTTTGCAAAAATTGTTTTGCAATATGTTGTTTGTTTTTATTTTCAGATATTCCTTGAACAAACTTCATATCTAATTTCATATAATGAGGCTTAATAGCTTCTAACATTTCAATTGTACTATAACCTTCCCCAACATCATCTAAAGCATATCGGAAACCTCCATCTCCGTAATAAGTCAATATACTTTTTAAATGTTCAAGATCATCTACTTTTTCTGTCTCTACAACTTTAAACACAAGTTGTGAAGGATCTACTCCTAATTGAGATGATAATCTAGTTGTAGATTGTAAGCAGAATTCGGGAGAATAAATTGACATTGGTATGAAATTAATAAATGCTTTCTTGCCATTTAAATGTGTTGCATAACGAATAGCAGTCAACCTACATAAACGGTCCAACTCATATAATCTTCCTCGGGTCTTAGCCGCTTCAAAAATAATATTGGGGTAAATTAAAGTTCCATCTTCCTTTTTAAACCTCGAGAGAATTTCATAGGCATAAATTTTTTCTTCTCTATCGACAATGAGTTGATAATAGCATGTTAATAGTCCATTTTTAATTACTTGATCGATCCATGCCCATTTCAAGAATTTTTTCTAATTCCTTGATTGGGTTCCAGATCTGTTTATTAAATCAAAAGAATACATTTTCTGTTTTCATATGGTCCAAACAAAAGTCCAAAAATTCCTTTGCACCTGTTTCGTTTCCCACAAGTATATTATCTTTTATTTTAAACTCAATATCCCTCTCTTCAAATGTTCACTTACAACTGATATATTCTTATGACTACTCTTACCTTTATACATAATCTCAATACTTAAATCTTCCACTAAACAATTATCACACTTCATAATTTCCCTCCACAAATTAATCAAACATATCAAGAATAAAGACATATAGTTATGAAAGATTGTATACTTGATTTCTTCCACATTCTTTTGCTTTATATAATGCTTGATCAGCTAATGAAAATATTTCATTTTGATCTATTTGTGTGAAACCTTCTGCCAAAACTGTAGAAACACCGATACTAATAGTTACATAGTTGTTAATATTAGATTTACGGTGTATTATTTTTAATCCTGCAACTTTTTTGCAAAGTTGTTCTGCTATCGATATCGCAATTTCCTCTCTTGTGTTTGGTAATATAACACAAAACTCTTCTCCACCTATCCTACATACAAAGTCTGTTTCTCTAATACTACTTTTTAATGCTTGAGCTACTAAAGTGAGGCCTTCATCACCTTTTTGATGGCCATATGTATCATTATATTTTTTAAAATAATCAATATCGATAGCTAATAAAGAGAGAGGTTTCCTAGTTTGCCCATTCGATTTACATTCTTCACTTAATTTTAGATTGAAAAATCGACGGTTGTATATGCCTGTTAACTCATCTATATAAATAGTTTTTTCTAATTTTTTTATTTTCTTTTTGTGATTCGTAATATCTCGTGATATACAAATAATCTCTTCACTTTTTCCATCTGTCGATAATACTCTTTGACTCTTTGTTTCAAGCCAAATATATTTTCCACCTTTACAACGGAAGCGATAATTTATTGTTTGTATACCTTCACAATTTAAATTTTTTTGGTGCGATAATTTAATTTTATCAATATCATCATGATGAAAAAAATCATATGCAGATTGATTTAAGAGTTCTTTGGCATTATACCCTAACATTGTATAACTAATGGGAGAAACGTACGTGTACTTCCCGTCAATGGTATGCAGCGAAATAAAGTCTGTAGAATTTTCAGCTATGAGTCGATAGCGTTCTTCATTGCTTTTCACCTGTAATTCTATCAATTTACGATTCGTTATATTAACATGAGAAACCACTGCGCCTTTATTTATATTTTGATTTATTGCAATGGGAGTCACTCGTAATAGGAACCATCGTATTTCCATTTCTGAATGACAGGGATATTCAAAAGTAAAATGATCAACACTGCCATGCAAAACTTGTGAAATCCCAGAACTTACCTCTTCTTGGCATACAGCTAGATAGTTATTTCCAATCCCACACCTTGATATATCTCCGTTATTTTCCTTACAGAAATTTCCCCATGCTTTATTGATAGCTATAATTATCCCATTTTTATCTAATACTGCAATCTGATCGATTAATGAATCTAATACAGCTTGGTTAAAAAAACCCATTTTTAATACTCCTCTTTTTTATCAGTATTATAATTAAAAGCAAAGTCCCTCTTTTAATAGAATACATAGAAGTTAATTTTTATCATACTCCTTTTAACTATAGTTCCAAATTTAAGGTAGGTACTAATTATCATTCCAAATTTCTCAAAATCCTTCTAGGTTAGAAAGGTAGTAGAATAATGTTTTTAGCATAGCAAGAAATTAAAAAGGAATAAACTTCGTTTCATCTTGATAACTGGAATTTAAATGTTTGTATCTGTTATTGCTACCAGCATCTGTTCTTGTTTCATTTGATTTGACTTTGATTTTGTTAAACGAATTTTTTTAATACAGGAGTGGCTCAAACTAAAAGATTTTTTTAGTACTTAATATAATAATTATAAGATTAAGAATCTAGGCAACGACAAAGCAGATGATAATGCTTGTCATCTCTAAATGACTTAATTCCAACAATTCTTCTTTCAATGATTGAAAAGATTACTTGTGATCAAGACTGCACTGACCAACTTAAATACAGCTTGTTAATACGTTACAAAACACGTAAAAAGGCAACGCCCCTAATGAAGAGCAGTTGCCTTATTTTAAATTGAGTTGCGAGATACACTCCATGTGTGTGGTTTGCGTAAACATAGATCCCTATCCTCTATATCTAATAGCTAACCCTTTCAAGAAATTCCGAGCATATCGATCTCCACAGAACTTATAGTTTTTATGACCCACTTTTCTTAATAAGGCACTTAGTTCTCCTTTGGTAATACGAACTCCTGCATCTTCTAAGATTTGAAGCATATCTTCACTTGTTAATGACAAAGCGATTTTCAGCTTTTTTAGTAGGAGATTATTCGAGCTTTCCTTTAGAGATGGAGCCTGTCTTTCAGGTTGACCTGGTTTTGGATCTTGCTTTCCTCTTTTAAAAATAATAAAGCCGTTTAAAAAGGCATCGAACATCTGATCATCACAGATGATCACATCCTCATTATCCTCTTCTTCTTCATTTATTTTCGTGAGGATCTTTAATACCTCATCTTTGGTTACCTCAACTCCACCAAGTTTAAAGATTTCTACCATGTCTACATTTTTAATATCTAAAGCGTATCTTAATCTGATTAATATATCGTTATTATTCATTGATTTATCCCCCTGAAGATTGTTTACCTTTCCTACTATAGCACTTGTCATAAAAAAAATTAAATGACCCCTGAAAATAAGGAGCCATTCTTTAAGTTCAGACTTATTAGACTGTGGATAACTTGATTTTTTCAATTTTTTCATGTTTTTTATCCAGATTTTATACTCTATGTGAATAAAATTGTGGATATTGTCTGACTTATCCAAAAAAACTGCCATTTATCCCTTTAAGATTAAACTAGTAACACTTTCAATGTGACTTGTTTGTGGGAACATATCCACAGGTTGAATATAACCAACCTTATATTTTGAAACCAACACGGAGATATCCTTTGCCAGTGTGGATGGATTACATGAAACATACACAATTTTCTTTGGCTTTACCTTTAAAATCGTGTTTAATAACTGTTGATCCAAGCCTGTTCTTGGTGGATCCACTACAAGTACATCCGGTTTCCATCCTTCTTTTGCCCATTTCGGTAGGACTTGTTCGGCTTTACCGACAACATAAGTAGCGTGACTGATTCCATGTCTCTCGGCATTTTTTTCTGCATCTTCAATCGAATCCGCGATAACATCCATTCCACGGATTTCCTTTGCTCCGTCTGCTAACCATAGACCGATTGTTCCCACTCCACAGTAGGCATCCACAACTTTTTCCACACCTGTTAGTCCTGCTGCTTCTTTTACCTCATTGTAAAGGTTCACGGTTTGTTCAGGATTTAGCTGGAAGAACGTTCTTGCTGATAGCTCAAATTCGAGTTCTCCTAGAGTTTCTTGAATGAACTCTCTTCCCTCTAATAGTCTAGTTTCATCACCAAAGATAAGAGATGTTTTTTGACCGTTTACGTTTTGCACAATGGATGTTACTTCTGGCAAGGCTTGCTTGATTCGAGCAACGATTTCGTCCTTGTGAGGAAGCTCGCGTTGGCTTGTGATTAAAACGATTTGTAGTTCCTCTGTTTTCACACCAATTCGAGCAACAATGGTACGTACGACACCTTTGCGAGTTTTCTCATTATATACAGACACTTTAAGATCTTGTAAAATCTCTTTCACGGTTGATGTTGCCTTGTTTGTAGCGGAATGCTGTACCGCACAGTGTTGAATATCAACAAGCTTGTGTGAGTTGATGCCATATAATCCGGCTAGTAATTTACCGTCACGCTGCCCCACCTGGAACTGGCTTTTGTTTCGGTAGTTCCATGGGTTCTCCATGCCAAGTGTGTCACGGATATCTAACTTTTCAACATTTAGCTTTGTATGACGCTCAAGTGATTGCTTCACGATATCCCTTTTTTCCACAAGCTGTTGACGATAGTCGAGATGCTGGAGCTGACAGCCTCCACACTCCTCGTACACAGGACATGGTGGTGCAACACGATGTTCTGATTTTTTTCGTATTTTTTTGATGCGCGCTTCAGCAAACTTCGGTTGAACTTTTGTTGCTTCTACAACTACTTCTTCACCTGGGAGAGCACCTGGTACGAAAACGACTTGCTTTTTAAAGTAGCCTACTCCTTCCCCATTGATACCGAGTCTCTTAATTGTCAGTGGAAAGGTTTGTTTTTCAGTTATTCTTACAGATTGCTCCTGTTTCATTGTGTTCTTCACTCCATCTATTATTCGATACTTCTCCACAAGTAAAGAGAAGCGTAGCTTGCGTATGGCTCCCAGCTTGGCTTGTAGCCTTCCATTTCTTCCTTCGTCGGCTTTCTGTCCATATTGTATAGTTTTTTGAGTGCATTTTGTAAACCGATATCAGCAATTGGGAAGAGATTTGGTCGACCGAGTCCAAACATGAGGAAGTTTTGTACGGTCCATGGACCGATGCCCTTTAATTTGACGAGCTCTTCCATAATCTCATCATCTGACTTTTCATGCAACTTATGAAGCTCTAATTTCCCCTCTACAATCGCTTGTGCCACACCAATCGCATATTCCGCTTTACGGCCACTGAATTGAAGCTCACGTAGCTCCTCAATTTTTACACTTGCCAATTTTTCTGGATCTGGGTAAAAGTAAGCTCCGTCTTTTTCTGTGCCAAAGATTGTGACAAATCGCTGAGTTAATGTGTGAGCAAACTTCAGGTTGAGTTGCTGATGAACTATGCATTTTAATAAACAGTTGTAAGGATCAAAGTCTAAAACCAGAGGAGTTCCCACATGCTCTTTAAAAATCGGGGCTAAATCTGTGTTACGAAAATGGGTGTGAATATCATCTAAAGGTTGATCCCATTGGAAGATTTCCCGTAAACGAGCGATAACAGCCTCACTAATCTTACCACTCAATTCAAATGAAGGCTCCTCAGTTGTACCAGTTGCTGTTACTTTTACAACTTGCTTGTCTCCGTTGACGATGAGGGGAACTTTAACCGTGCGTTCCTGTAGATCTATTTGATTTAATGGATCTAATGCAAGTCTGTATAGTACTTGATCAAAGTTGTATGGTCCTTTAATACGTATTCTCTCCATAGTTTGTCCCGTCCCCTTGTTTTTTCTGTAAGTATAGCATTTTTATATGTAATATAGAAAAAACATAAGGACAGTTATAAAAAAGAAAAAGCTCTCACAAATAAAGAGAGTAGTCATGTGACTACTCTCTTTATGCGTGCCTGGCGACGTCCTACTCTCACAGAGGGAAACCCTCAACTACCATTGGCGCTGAAAAGCTTAACTTCCGTGTTCGGTATGGGAACGGGTGTGACCTTTTCGCTATCGCCACCAGACTTTT
>NZ_JAKFCQ010000090.1:0-13516 GCF_036676585.1 Robertmurraya sp. | reverse complement strand
ATCTCATACGTTTCGAATGAAAATCCACCTGATGCACTAACTGAAACCAATGTTCCCACTATTCCAATGGCAAGCATGATAAATAATGCACTCACGATTTTCTTCATGCCGTTCTCCCCCCTTGAACCACACTAATAGTAAACCTACTATACCGTACTAATGTTCTATAAAAGTATTTCGATACATTTAACATTCCAATTCCAATAAGCATTCCTAAACTGAATAAAGTTAGTGAAGCGAAAAAATTAACCGTTAGGCTCTCGTAGCTATACCCTAGAAGAGAAGATGTAATAAGAACAAGCGGGGAGAGTGTAAGTGCAAGCGCAACTACCCAAACCGAAACAATTACACTAAATATTGCTGCAACAGGAGCAATAATAAAAATCCCATTAAAGAGAAACAGGCTAAACCCTATAAAAATTTTCTTTCCTAGCCCTCTCTTTTTCTTTTCAGGAATTAATCTCCCGTCATGGTAATCAGCTAACAGGTCACGTGCAATCGCATAAGGATCTCCAAGTTCTTCAGTTAGTTCTTTTAAGTTCTTTCCGTTTTCCACTCCAATTTGAAAATGCTCTTCATAGTCGTATAACATTTCTCTCCGATCCACTTCAGGAACAGCGTGTAGTAAACTTTCAAGCGTCTGCAAGAATTCATTTCTACTCAATGGTTTTCGTCCCTTCTTCAATAAACTGTGAGACAGCAGTTGAGAACTGTTGCCATTCTACTACTAATTCATTCATATAATTTAATCCCTTTTGCGTAATGGAATAATATTTCCTAGGGGGACCCTCCGTTGACTCAGCTAAATAAGTAGTAACATAATCTTCTTTTGTTAACCTTCTTAGAAGGGGATATAGCGTCCCTTCTGCCACCTCAATTTTATTTGATATATTTTGTGCCAATTCATATCCATATTGATCTCTTTTTGAAATAAGAACTAACACACAAAGCTCTAATACGCCTTTTTTAAATTGTACATTCAAAAATGGCACCTCCTAAAAATAAATACCATGTACTTCCAGTTTATATATTAATGCACAGTAGTGATTAATGCAAGGTACTGATTAAAATAAAATGATGCTACCAAAGAGGTAGCATCATTTTATTATTGATTCGTCGGACGATTACGGCGAATGTCCTTTTTATCTGTTGTTGAAAACTCAACTAGCTCTGAGCTAGTTTGTTGTTGCTTTCTGTTATTATTACGTTGTGCATTGGCATTTCCAAGCTTTGTTCTTCCCATGTAAAACATCTCCTTTTTAAAAGAGGATACTTACATAGGTAGTATGAGAAGCAAAGCCTCAGCTTATTCGAATATTGGAGGTTTTCGATGCTTTGTTGCTTGTTCAAACGCAAAACCTAATTTAATAAGAGTTGGTTCACTATAAGCGGTCCCGGTGAACGTGATTCCAACCGGTTCTCCTTCACTCGTGTAACCCGCGGGTACCGTAATAGACGGATATCCCGCTTTCGCCGGAATGCCTGCTCCAAAATTATTTGGGAACACGATGGCATCCAGTTGGTGCTCTTTTAAAACGTAATCGATTCCTTGCTCTGTTGAATAGTACAGATCTTCTTCAAGCGCTTTTAAGTACGCTGCTTCGGTTAATTTCCCAGAAGTAGCCTCCGCTTCCTCAAGAACAACTTGTCCATACTTTAAGCATGTTTCTTCATTCTCTTTATTAAACTGAATCACATCTGAAAGTGACCTTATTTTCACCGAGGAATCTACTGTTTTTAAGTACGCATTCACATCTGATTTAAACTCATACGTGAGCACATCATAGCTCCATTTTCGTCCTGTTGATGGGATAACTACATGGTCTACGACCTCGGCACCAAGCTCGACTAATTTTTCAACGGCTTTATTCATCACCTGAAGCTGACCATCATTTAAATACCCAAAGTACACATCCCGGGCAATTCCAATTCGAGCTCCTTTGAACCCTTGATCATCCAAAAATGAAGTGAAGTCCATCTGATCCAGCTCTGTGTTCGTTAACGTCACTGGATCATTAACATCTTGAGCAGATAAAGCGCTTAATAAATAGACTGCATCAGTAACGGTTCTCGCCATTGGACCGGCAGTATCCTGGCTATGAGCGATCGGTATAATCCCTTTTCGGCTCACTAACCCTAACGTTGGTTTTATTCCCACCAAAGAATTTTGGCTAGCTGGACTTAAGATGGAGCCAGAGGTTTCGGTCCCCACCGCTACAACAGCTAGGTTGGCTGCAATGGAAGCACCTGATCCCGAACTGGAACCTCCCACATCGAACTGACCTGGTCCATATGGGTTTAACACCTGTCCTCCACGAGAACTATAGCCGCTTTTCATCCCTTCGGCCATAAAATTAGCCCATTCGGTCATATTGGTTTTTCCTAAAATGACTGCCCCCGCTTCTCTTAAAAGAGCAGCCACCTTTGAGTCTTCTTTTGCATAGGAATCAGCAAGTGCCAATGAACCTGCACTCGTATGCATATGGTCACCTGTATCGATATTATCCTTAATCAGAACAGGAATTCCGTGGAGCGGGCCGCGTGGTCCCGTCAATTTTCGTTCTGCATCAAGACTTGCTGCAATTTGAATGGCGTGTGGATTTACTTCAAGAACGGAATTGATTTTTGGATCTACCGTACGAATGCGATGCAAATACATGGTTACAAGTTCTTTTGAGGTGATCTCCCCAGAAGCCATCTTTTCCTGAATCAAGTCGACCGTTGCTTCTTCAAGCCATTCTTCATAAGCTTTATGTAAACGCGGACTCTCCATTCCTCCAACCCCTTTTTAAAATATACCTTTATTATACAACAAGGAGTGGGAATCTCTCCCACTCCTTGGAACTTACTTTCTTGAATTCGCATCAACCATTTGGCCTTTAAAAAACACCTTTTTTACAACATCCTTTTTTAAATCCCGAGAAAATTTCTTTAAATCTCTTTCCTCACGTTCATTTACTAAAGAAATGACCGTTCCTTCTGCCCCAAATCTTCCCGTACGTCCTGATCGGTGCACATATTGCTCTATATCTCTAGGGAAATCATAATGAACCACATGTGTGATGCCTTTTATATCTAGCCCTCTCGCTGCTACATCCGTAGCAAGTAACATATTCACCTTGCCTGTTCGAAAATCCTTCAATGCATTTTTACGTTTGTCCTTGTTTAAATCACTATGTAAAACAGACGCATTTACATTTTGGAAGGCTAGCTTTTCTGATACGACATTCAAGTTTCCGATATCTTTAATGAATACCAGGACACTTACTTCTTCCAAGCGTGAAATTTTTTCAAGCAGCTTAATTTTATCGCGTTGTTCCGCAGTGAAATACACATGGTCAACCGCACCAGACTCAATCGTTTCATCTTTTTTAATTTTAATAACCTCAGCATCCTTCGTTAAATCCTTCGCTAAAGTCACGGAATGCTCCGGTAGAGTCGCTGAAAATAAGACCACTTGGCGATCCGCCTGGGAGGACTTCACAATATTCTTCACTGTCTGTAGATGCTCTTTTGTTAAAAGCTGGTCCCCTTCATCAAGTACAATCGTTTTTACCTCATGCATTTTGATTTTCTTTTGTGCAATCAGTTCCATCATACGTCCCGGAGTTCCGGCAATAATATGGGGCTGCTTCTTTAGCTTTTCGAGCTGACGCTTGACGTTAGCCCCTCCGATAAAAGAGGCAGAACGAATTCCGCTTCCTTCACTCCATTTTTGAATTTCAGAAAGGATTTGCATAACCAGCTCCTGCGAGGAAGCAAGGATGACTGCTTGAATCGTTCGTTTCTCGGGATCTATTTTATTTAATACCGGTAGTAGATATGCTAGTGTTTTTCCCGTTCCTGTTGGCGACTCCGCTATCACATCTTTTCCTTCTACGATGAAAGGGACTGCCTTTGTTTGAACACTCGTTAACTCCTTAAATCCTTCTTTTGTCCATACATCCTGTATAAATGGTTGTAGCTCGTTTACAATCGTCGTACTCATATGCTTCTCCTTTAATCAAACTGATGTAATCAGCTCATCTCTAATAAACCTATTTAAATACTAGCTGAAAGATCCCATAATGTCTATTCTCTTGGAATTTCAGTAATAAAGGTTTTCCCTCTAACTCCAGATCTTCTTAAATGAAGATTAATATCAACTTCTACGTCAGCTTGTGCAAATACTTCATCCCAGTTATTTTCTACCTTTTTGTACTCTTTATGATGTTGTCGATTAAAGGCATCGCCAAAACCAAAAATATCAACACCAAAGTCTGTTTGAACTTTCTTAATGGTTTCCTGAATATGGTTGGCCACATAACGATTGATTTTCTTTTCAAAATCATCATATGTATCAATTTTGGTTAAATCATTCATACATTGAGTGGCTTCAATTCTTGTTTCACCATTTATGTTCACCTTTAAAACAGGCTTTCCATTCGAGTTATCAACTTTTAATTTTGTATGAGTTTCTGACACGGTAACAGCGATATATCTTTCATCCTCTGGTTTTTTTTCCTCGTTTGAACAAGGTACACTCATACTTGTTGTCTTTAGCTTTTGCGTCCAGTAGTAATTTCTTGTTTCGTCTACACTTAAATATCCTATTAATCGATCATCTCTGAAAACAGCCATCCCGTCCATTTCCACAAGTGTATCCACACTCGTCTTCATATTATTTTCAGATTTTTCTCCCTTTTTGGGGTCCCCTTTAATCACTAGTGTAGCTGACACAGGATTGCGCCCCTTGGATGTTAGTGCAGAAATAAAATCTGTAAGTCTTACTCCCGGGTCTCCGCCCCACTCCCTATTAAAGGATTGTGTTTGCTTATGTATTTTTAATGAAGGGACCTTTTGGATGGGATACGTCACTTTTACAAACGCTTCCGCCTTTTCACCCTTTGTCACCATGATGTTAAAGTCATTTCGAAACTGACCGCTTCGATCAAGGAAATCAATAAATTCCAAAATCCCTTTCTCTGCAATTTTTTCACTAATGTATAGCACCCTCGTATGAGAAAAAATTAATCTTCTTGTGATTCCAATATTCATTTTATGAAGAAGCTCAGATATTGAATTTCCTTCAAGTGCGTAAGTTAAGGCCGGAGCAGCCTCCCCACCCATTTGATTTGTAGAAAATTGACTTGCATTGACTACCTCGATGGTTAACCGATATTTACTGTTTTCTCCCTCATCAACCGCAAGCCCCGTTACAATTGAAACATCGTTCAACTCAATTCGATCCCAACAGCCGGCTAACATAACGACACATCCCAAGATGGATAATGCATTTCTAAGCTTCATTTTTGTCCTCCTAATGGCTGATCTGGGGGACTTGGATGATTGTTCTCTTCACTTCTAACTGGGGATTTCTGATATAAATACGAAGGTCGTTTTTTGTTTAACCATATCGGAACACGAACAAATACATCATCCTGATTTCTTGGCTGAAACGGTGCCACCGGTGCCAAATAAGGGATACCGAAGGATCGTAGACTAACTAAGTGAATAACCATAACTATTAAAAATAGAAGAACACCGTATAACCCCATAAAGGCCGCGCTAAATATAACAACAAAACGGAGCAAGCGTGTGGCAATGGAGAAACTATAGATAGGCGATACAAAGCTCGCAATGGCGGTAAAAGCGACGACAATAACGAGAACATTTGACACTAGACCCGCTTCGACAGCCGCTTGTCCTATAACAAGTGCTCCAACAATCGAGACCGTTTGTCCAACCACCCTTGGCATACGTACTCCAGCCTCTCTCAACACTTCAAAAGATAGCTCCATAATCATAATTTCAATTACAGCCGGGAAAGGCACTCCTTCCCGTTGTGCTTGTACACTGATCAATAACTGCGTTGGCATAAGCTCATGATGATAGGTGGATATGGCAACATACAGTGATGGAAACAAGAGAGCAACCATGAAAGACGAATATCTAACGAGTCTAACAAAGCTTGACATGATAAATGGCTGATAATAGTCCTCAGACGCCTGAAAGAAATCTATAAAGAGGGTTGGAACCGTTAAGACAAACGGGCTTCCATCCACAAATATAGCCATTTTCCCCTCTAATAAGTGCCCACAAATACTATCAGGGCGTTCTGTGTTATACACGAGTGGAAAGGGAGTGAGGGTTTTATCGACAATGAATTCTTCGACATTTCCTGAATCCAGTAAGGCACCAACATCAATCTTATTTAATCGTTCTCTAACTTCTCTTAATAAATCTTCATTTGCAATGTCATTAATATAGCCTAGTGCTACATTGGTTTTTGAGTCCCTCCCCATTTGGTAAATTTCAAACTTTAGGCGAGGATTCTTCAGACGCTTTCTGACTAATAAAAGATTTACCTGAAGACCTTCTACGAAACCGTCTTTCGGTCCACGAATAATCGTCTGTGTGCTAGGTTCTGAAATGGCGCGTTGTTCTGGCATTCCAATCCCTAATGAAAGTGCTTCAGAGTACCCATCTACCATAATAATTGCTTCCCCGTTTAATACCCCCCATACCACTCGATGAAAGTTTTCTGCAACTTTAAAATCAACCGAAGGAAAATAGAGCTCTCTCATTTCATTCATATTACTGAATGCTTTATCCGTTTGACGATTGGTCGCAGCCTGAATCACTCGATTAGATAGCTCATTTTTATCAGTCATGGTGCTTAAATAAGTAAGATAAGCTTTATGACCACCAATTTTTATGGGTTCACATTTAAAATCAAAGGTTCCCTCAAATAACTCTTCTAGAAGCTTCCTGTTTTTTTCCACTTGGCTATAATATTGTTTTGGAACATCCTGCTGTTCAAAAAGTTCTTCCGTTGTTGGTTTACCTTTGTTCTTATTCTTTTTTCTTGTAAACAATGAACTAAAGAAACTCATTTTCTTCCCTCCTTGTTCTTTCTCGTCTTCCAAAGGAGAACTGGTAGGACCATTAGAGGAAGCAGCAATTGAAACGGAACATGCATAAACAATGGAACTACGATTAGACCTTCTTCAATATGCTCAGCAAAATTATCACTAATTTTCACTGATATAAAGGAAAGAACCGTTCCAATCGGTACCACGTACATCCGGTATGGTCGATTACTTATGAGCTCTAATCCTTTTAATGCCCCATAGAAAAACACACTCACCTTAATAATAATTCCAAACATGACGATGAAAACAACCACCAGATCGACCCGTTCAATAAATTCCAATAATGATATTTCCCGAGCCGACGATAGTAGAGGAAAATTCGATCTTGCTCTCGCTTCAACACCAAGAGTGGTAATTTGCAATATGGCATTGTAAATGAGCATTACTCCACTTAAAAGGACAGCAAGTAAGGTTATTTTTTTGGATTTTTTAAATTTCGTTGTGTAAGGGATAATCATGGTAAAAGCGATTAATTCTCCAAAAGGAAAGGTTAAAAGCTGTGGAAATACAGCTTTCATCACCGGTTTAAATCCATCACCAAGAATCGGGAACAAATTTTCAAATTCCATTTCACCCGAGACAAAAACAGCAATACCAATGATAATGATAAAGGAGAAGAAGTAGGGTATGAACACCTCGCTTGTTCTCCCCATTACCTCGAGTCCTAAATACAACATATAAACGATTACAATCACCATAGTGATCGAGATAAATTCAATCGGTGTCTGGTCAAAAATAAACGAAACAATCAGTTCGCAAAAATCCCGAAGAACACGGGAAGCAATATAAAGAAAGTACAAAATATACAGGAAAGTTAATAATCCGCCTATCCATTTTCCAAAGCAAAATTGAAAGATTTCAAAGAGATTTTTCCCAGGTAACCTTGAGAGCATAAAATAATACATCAAGGCTAATCCCATACCGAAGAACATGGCTAATCCAATCGCAATCCAAGCATCCTGATTCGCATCATTTCCTGTACTTACTACTGCCGCACTTCCAATTTCAAAAATAAAAATTAATATAAATAATTGCCAAAGGGACAACTTCTCAACAAGTATATTTTTCATGACGATTTACTTGATTTTTTACTTTTCCTAAATCGGTAATCTACCACTATACCGTAGACGAATCCGCATAATAAATTCGCATACAACATCCATTGACTTGTCCCTTTTTCAAAGAAAATATTTGCATTTAAAATCGACAGAAGCGAACGATCATATAAGTATAGATCAAACATGGTAATCACTCCGATAGACGCTAGCAATATGAAAGCAAACAAAAAGGTTACCAACAGCAATCATCCTTATCCAATAAAAACTAACTCCCATTCCACTTTTGTATATCATTTGTTACTAGTGGGTGAATTATGCTTCTTTGGAAAGAAATCCCGAAACTTCTGTTTTTTACGCATATAAAAAGACAGCGCTCGCTCGCGCTGTCTTTTTCGTTCTTATAGTCCTTCAGGTTCGAATGTTTTACAATCCGTTTCACGGCTGGTATCTGCTTCCTTGCCGCGGTGGCTTACAACGAAGATTTGTTCTGCACCACATTTCTTCCCCGCTTCGTTGTACACACAATTACTTACTTCACATAATACGTCCTGTGCCATTCTTTAACACCTCCCCTATTGATAGGGTAAGCAAAAAGAGAGGGTGACATTCGGATTCCAACTTGGCAAATCCTTGAATCAATATTAGCTCTTTTTTATGATGGCCGTCTTTCTAATAAGCTGGTTAATCACTTCGGAAAAAACGATTCCCATAGCAATTGCCCCTGAAATCAAGAAGGCTTTTGCAGCAAGTGCTAACGCAATATTATAGTCATTTTCAACAAAGTTTCTCATGGCGTCATATGCCATTCCACCCGGAACAAGTGGGATGATTCCCGCAACAATAAATATGATAATCGGTGTTCGATATAGCTTAGCAAAGACCTGACTGGCCACGGCAATAACGAAGGATGCAACTAACGTAGCATTCACTGCATCAGCGCCATTCATCGTAAAAAGAATATAAATAATCCAACCAAGCATGCCAACAAAACCTGATTGGATCAATGAGGTTTTAGGAGCGTTAAAAATAATACCAAAAGCGGCGGCAGCCAAAAAACTTAATAGCAGATGTTGAAAAATGTACATTGGCAGGGCGCCTCCTTTAAAGAAATGATAATACGACAGCAATGCCTGACCCGATGGCAAAAGCGGTTAGTAGTGCTTCTGCCCCCTTAGATATACCTGAAACCAAGTGACCTGCCATTAAATCTCTAACCGCATTGGTTAAAAGCAAACCCGGAACGAGCGGCATCACGGATCCGATAATAATTTTATCTAACTCCACACCTATACCCTGATGGATAAATAGAAATGAAAGAATGCCAATGATAATCGAACCAATAAACTCAGAAAAAAACTTGATGGGAACCACTCTATGAAAGTACATCACACTTGTAAATCCAATCCCACCCGTAATACATGCAGGCAGAAAGTCGATCCAACTTCCATTGAACATAATTAAAAAGCAACCACTCGCAATTGCTGCTGCCAGGATTTGAATGGTTGTTGAATATGTTAATTGGGATTCCTCTACCTCTGTTAACGCACGAAAGGCCTTTTCTATATCAAGTTCTCCACTCGTTATCCTGCGGGAAACTCCGTTTACCAATGCGACTTTATGAAGATCTGTTGTTCTTTCTGTAATTCGCACAAGCTTTGTTTTGGTAGGCTCTGTGCTTTCAATTGAAAAAATTATGCCTGTTGGTGTAACAAAACAATGGGCCTCTCTAACCCCAAATGCACGGGCGATTCTCTCCATCGTATCCTCCACCCGGTACGTTTCTGCCCCACTTTGGAGCATGATTTTCCCTGCTAATAGACATACTTCCATAATGTCGTACACGACTTGCTTTTTCTCCACTTTTATCACCTTACTGCTGACTTTTTGAATGTAAAGACTACTTTATCATATTTCTCAGATTAACGGGTCAATACTTTTTTATGTTATATTTAGAATATCGAAATTTTCAAAAAAGTAGGTGCCACACTTTGAGAAAACTTGTCGTTACTCATAATCTGGAACAAGTATATGTTAACGAAATGCAAGCTGTTTTACCAGACTGGGAAATCGTTGTTGGAAAAGAAATCTACAAAGAACATATTCATAACGCAGAAATTATTTTAGGATGGAAAAAGGATATAACAGACCTCTTAGGCAGCTCCTCCACTCTAAAATGGGTTCAAACATGGAGCGCCGGTGTGAATAATTTACCACTGCAAATTCTTCATGAGCGTGGAGTGGTTGTTACAAGTGCGAATGGTGTCCATGCCTATCCAATTTCCGAAACCATCTTCGGATTGATGCTTGCACTTACTAGAAATATTCATACGTATGTCCGAAATCAATCCTCTAAACACTGGCATCATGCTGGACTGAAGCTTGAGATCCATGGGAAAACGATTGGTATTATCGGTGTTGGGGCAATTGGTAAAGAAACAGCTAAGATTGCTAAGGCGTTTGGAATGAAGGTACTCGGAGTAAGAAACTCCCGTTTGCCTGAGGATCATGTGGATGAAATGTACATAACAACGGAACTTGATACTGTACTTCCACAATGCGATTATGTCGTATCTACCCTCCCTTTAACGAAGGATACAAAAGGATTATTCTCTATAAAACAATTTCAGCTAATGAAGCCAGGTTCTTTTTTCGTAAATATTGGTCGTGGCGAAATTGTTGTAGAGGAGGATCTTATTCAGGCACTTCAAACAGGGGAAATTGCAGGGGCCGGATTAGATGTATTTGAGGTCGAACCTCTTCCTGAAAACAGTCCTTTATGGGAAATGGAAAATGTGATCGTCACTCCTCATACTTCGGGTTCAACTGAATACTATGACCGTCGAGTGGTAGAAGATATCTTTTTGCCAAACTTGCAACAGTATGTAAATGGTGAAAAGCCATCAATTAATGTTGTTGATTTTGTGAAGGGATATTAAAAAAACACAGGTCCATTTGAACCTGTGTTTCCGACTCGATGGGACTTTAACCCATAAATGACTCTTCCCGTATCAGGGATACGAGAGGTTGCTCTGTTCTTTGAGCTACGAGTCATTCTTATTGTGTCTCAGGTAAAAGCATATTATACAAAAAAGGATGTCCAAAATCGGACATCCTTTTACAGTACCTTACTTAAAAATGATTTTGTTCGTTCCTGCTGCGGATTGGTAAACAGCTCATCAGGTATATTTTCTTCCACAATATAACCGCCGTCCATGAAGATGACTCGATCGCCAACTTCTCTTGCAAACCCCATTTCATGTGTCACAACGACCATGGTCATACCTTCTTTTGCTAGCTGTTTCATAACCTCTAGAACCTCACCGACCATCTCTGGGTCTAGTGCGGAGGTTGGTTCATCAAAGAGCATGATTTTTGGTTCCATGGCAAGTGCTCTTGCAATCGCCACACGCTGTTTTTGACCTCCTGATAATGAATCAGGATAGGCATCAGCCTTATCCTCTAGACCGACTTTTCGTAAAAGGTCTAATCCCTTTTGACGAGCCACTTCTTCGTCTACCTTCTTCACTTTCACAGGAGCCATCACAATATTTTCAATCACTGTTTTATGCGGAAATAGGTTAAATTGCTGAAAAACCATTCCTACATTCTGTCTTACTTTATTGATATTTACGCTTTTATCTGTAAGATCCACACCTTCAATAAATACATGACCATCTGTTACCGATTCCAACAAGTTCAAACAGCGAAGAAACGTCGACTTTCCTGAACCAGAAGGACCGATTACAACGACCACTTCTTGCGGTTTAATTTCAGCATTAATGTTTTTTAGTACTTCGTTATGCCCAAATGACTTTTTTAGGTTACTCACTTTAATCATTCTGTCGATAACCTCCTCTCAAGACGGTTTAACAAGAAGCTCAAGGATAACGTGATAACGAGATAAATCACCGCTACCGTTAAATATGGTTCCCAAACTTTAAAGTATTGTCCTTGCATCGCTCGTCCCCAATACATAATCTCCGGAGCCGCAATGACCGCTGCTAAAGATGACTCTTTAATTAGCACGATAAATTCATTTCCTAATGGAGGAATCATTCTCTTAAACGCTTGTGGCAGAATGACATATCTCATAGCTTGTACATGAGTCATTCCTAGTGTTCTCGCTGCTTCCATCTGCCCTTTATCAATCGATTGAATTCCTGCGCGGAAGATTTCTGCAATGTACGCTCCTGCATTCAATGATAATGCGAGAATGGCTGCTGTCACTGGTTCAGTTTTTCCTGTAAACAATGGAACGAGACCAAAGTGAATAAGCAAGATCTGTACAAATAAAGGCGTTCCTCTGAAAAACGTAATATATAAGTCAAAAGGTAATGACAACCACTTGTTTTTCACCATTTTTCCTAACCCAATGGCCAAACCAAGTGCAGTACCAAAAACAATTCCTGCTAGCGATAACCCAAGGGTAAGCAATGTTCCCTTTAAAAACAATGGCGCATAGTCCATGATGAGATCAAAACGAAAGTCCATCGTACTCCTCCTTTACTAGAATGAAAAAAAATGGCGTAACACTATGCGAAAGAGTTACGCCCTAAATAACCAAGTAACTAATTATTGTTGTGCTTTTAAATCTTCAATGTCTGGCTCAGAACCAAACCATTCCTTGTAAATCTTTGCATATGTTCCGTTTTCATAGATAGCGTTAATGGCTTCATCAATTTCTGCTCTTAACTCACTATCTTTCGGGAACATTAATCCATAATACTCAGATGCGAATGCTTCCGTATCTTCAACGACAACAAACTTATCATTTGGATTATTTTTCGCATACTCTTCAACTACGGTGTTATCGGCAACAACCGCGTCAGCGCCGCCGCCTTTAAGCTCCATAATTGCTAGAACGGTATTTTCAAACTTTTTGATATTAGGATTGTTTGCTCCTAGTACACTTTCAATGGCTTCTTGACCAGTTGTTCCATTTTGAACCGCTACTTTCTTGTCCTTCAGGTCAGCAGCTGACTTGATATCACTGCCTTCTGGAACAAGAATTTTATTTGTTGATAGAAAGTAAGCGTGTGAGAAATCATATGATTCTTTACGCTCATCATTAATTGTAATGGCAGAAACAGCAAAGTCAGCAAGTTTATCTTCTAACTCTACGAAAACAGGTTCCCAACCTACATGTACAATATCAACCTCATAGCCAGCTTCTTTCGCAACTGCATTAACGAAGTCAACATCAAATCCAACAATTTTATCGCCATCCATGTATTCAAATGGTGCGTAAGCTGCGTCCGTTACGACTCTTAATGTTTTCTTCTCTTCACTAGTTCCTTCATCGGATCCATTGTTCTGATCGCTTGTTCCACAAGCAGTCAAAAGCATACTAAACACTAACAAAAATGATAATAAAGATAGTTTTTTCACTACATTGCCCCCTTAATAATTGTCTTATTTTTCATTGAAACTATTACTAGCAAATACCTCACAACTCTAAATTTTCAGTATATTTTGACATGAAACTATTATAACTTTTATCGTTTTTTTATGCAACAACAAAAACTTTGTTAGGATAATTTATTA
>NZ_JAKFCQ010000089.1:0-9757 GCF_036676585.1 Robertmurraya sp. | reverse complement strand
CAAACCCGCTTTCGGACTCAAAACCTACTCGCATGAACTTTCCTGTCCGAATCAGACCCGCTTTCGGACTCAAAACCTACTCGCATGAACTTTCCTGTCCGAATCAGACCCGCTTTCGGACTCCAAACCTACTCGCATGAACTTTCCTGTCCGAATCAGACCCGCTTTCGGACTCAAAACCTACTCGCATGAACTTTCCTGTCCGAATCAGACCCGCTTTTGGACTCAAAACCTACTCGCATGAACTTCCCTGTCCGAATCAGACCCGCTTTTCAAAATACTAAAACAATTCATATCTTTCCTTTAAAAAAGCCACACTTTCATTAATATAAGGCTCCTTCGTTTCCTCTAATAAAATATTCATATATGGTTTCTTCTCTTTAATCTGTTTTAATATGAAATCATAGTTTAATAATCCCTTACCCACTGCAGTGGTTGTTAGTTGGTTATTTTGGATATTAAAATCCTTTGCATGTAGAACGACTACCCGATCACCGAATAACTCCATTGCTTCCTGAAAAATCTCCTCCTGATTCTCATACGTATCAATGGTAAACAGATTTACTGGATCAAGAATGACTTGAAGATTATTCGAAGGAATGATATCTAACAATCTCTTCATTACTTTTGGCGAATAGACAGGATGGTTCACTCCTGCTTCAATACCAACGATCACACCAAATTTTTCAGCTTCTTGAACGAGTTCACGAACACTTTCAACTACTTCTAAAAACGGTTCTTCTTTGAAATTATCCTCTGTATAGATGATGTCTGCGTTTACATTACCCGTTTCGGTCGCAACAATACTGCATCCAAAATCCCTTGCAAAGCGGATATGCTCTTTAAATCGTTCGATACCTTTTCTCCTCTCTACAAGGTCAGGATGGATCATATTAAAATAGCAACCTAATACAGCAATTTGTATATGTTGTTTCGAAAACTCATTCCCTATATATCTGGCTAAACCAGGACTTAAACTACCTAATTCTGTATTAATACTATCGAATGATTTACTCAGGGCTAACTGTACGGATGTGAGCCCCTTTCCAGCTATTTCTTTCACTAACTCTTTTAGCGGACGATTTTCAATATCATGAGCTCTAATGCCAATATTCATTTCGTTCACCTCACCTTAATAAATAACCCTTATTCTCTTAGATTCTATGATATAAGTATTCTACTAATGAAAGAATGGCCATTGATTGTCCATACGGCATGGCAGTTACTGGAATTTGTTTATAAAACTCTTGTGTATCTCCCATTGCAGTTCCAGCTGAAACGTTTTCTAATTCTCCATTTTCATTTATATTTTCAATGACGGCTGAAATAGCCTTTAATCCCATATTCAAATACCTTTTCGGAACATAGCGTTTACGAACAGATCTTAGCGTTCCAAACGCAAAACCAGCGGTACAGGAGGCTTCCACATAGGAACTTGGATCTAGCAACAAGGTGTGCCATAAACCATTTTCATTTTGGCATAACTCAAGAGCGTCCAATTGTTGCTCCAGCGTATCAGTTAATACTTGACGAACGGCGTCTGTCTCATCTAAATCAACTAAATCTAGAAATTCCGGAATGGCAATCGTCACCCATGAATTTCCACGTCCCCATAACGCTTCAGCAAAATTGTGATTCCCTTCAAACGTCCAGCCATGGAACCATAAACCTGTCTTTTTATCAGACAAATATTTGATATGTATTAAAAATTGTTTTTTTGCCTCTTCCACATATTCGGGCTTGTTAAGCAATAAGCCGATCTTCGTTAGTGGCAAAACACTCATCATTAGCGTGTCATCCCATAATTGCTGATAGTTCTCGGAACCGAAAACTACGTGCTGAATTCCCCCACCCTTTGTTCTTGGCATATCATGATATAACCAGTCCCCCCATGTTTCTAAATAAGGAAGGTATGTGGGATTACCTGTTTCTTCATATAAATATGCAAGCGTTAACATTTGTACCATCGTGTTAACATTTTTCTCCACTGGAGGCTCTTTGAACTGATCGTCAAACCATTTGATGATCATTGATAAAATCTCTTCTTTTTTCGTTAATTTATAATATTTCATCATGCCATATAAGCCAACCCCTGCTGTCCATTCCCAATAATTAAAACTCTTGTTATCGATTTTTCTTCCATCTGCAAGTGGAATCGCATATTTCCCGTCTGGATCATTTAGGTTAATCAGGTTATCAATTAGCAGCTCTATTTTCTGTTCAATTTCATGTCTTTGCATGTTGATTACCTCCTTCATATATAGTTGTTTAAGGGAAATGTCTATAAGAATACATGGTATAAAGATTCAACTCTATTATATGGGTACGATTTAGTGGATAAAATTTAAAATTCAGTTTTTTTATAACAAAAAACAGTGTTTTCAAATGTTATAAATACAAAAAAAACCACCTTCGTATATAAGGTGGGTTAAAAAAGGTTGATTTCCGCTCCAGGCGCTTGCTTTCCGGGGGGCTAAACGCCTGAGCCTCATCGTCGCTAGCTCCTGCGGGGTCTCGCCTGTAAAGCTAATCCCCCAGGAGTCAAGCACCTTCCGCTCCAATCAACTAGTATAATATTTAATTATTAAATCAAAGATCAATGAATTATGTCAAAAACTAAATAATCCTTTAAAACCTATTGAACAACTTCTTCTCCTTGAAATATCCGAAATGCTGGAACGATGGTGTCGGAAACAATTTCTTTACCTTTTTCACGAATGAAGTCCAATTTATAGTAGGAATCAAATCGTTGGCTGATTTCTGTTTTCACCAGTTCGGGCGGTGTGACGACGATGAATTGGAATTTTAACTTATCGGCAACTGCAAAGATCGGGTCAAGTACATGTGTGGATGCAGCTTGTCCGAACGGATTATCACAGACTAAAGGAACCCAGCTTTGATCGGTTTCGCTTTTAACTGATAATAACATCATCATCATAACCATACGGGCTGATAACTTTTGTCCACCACTGCCATCCGATTTTGTCTTAGAACCTTGATTAATGGTCTGCCAAGTAGAGTAATGCTCTCTTTGCGGTTTCCCATACATAAAGGCATTATCCGTTCTCATATTATAGACAAGTAGCTCAGGATATCGATTTCTTAGTGATACAAACAAAATTTGCTCGTCACTAATAAGCTGTTTAATTTCCTGATCTAATAATCGATTATGATCATCAATCATATCAAATTGCTTCGTAATTTTATTTATGGCCGATACAAAGTGCTGCTTCAGGAGCGGTTCGATATCTTCCGCCTTTTTAGGCAAGATGTCTTCTTTTAATTGGACGAGAGGGAAAGATCCTCGTTCATTTTTCAGCTTCATTTTCGCAATCATGGAACGAATGGCTTCTGAAATACTCATTACTTTCATACTAGCTCGACTAGCCCAGAAGTTTTGAGCCTTTTCTGCCCTCTCTTTGTCACGTTCTAATTGTTCTAAGCCACTTTGTGAGAACCGCTTCATATTTTTCACAATGCTTTGAATATGCGAGTAATGCCTTGTATCCATATGGTCTAATGTAGTTAAAACTTCATTCTTAAAACGAATTTCCCAATCTTTCCCTTCAATTGCAAGCTTTAGGTTACGCAAGGATTGATCAATTTTCGCATGCTTTTCTTGTCCTTCTTCTAGAATCTCTTGATGTTGTTCACACCAGGATAAGATGCACGCTTTCCCTTGAGTCTTAATTTTTTCTAGCTCATGATCGGTAAATGCTGCTGCCTCTTCCTTTAAGATCACTGATAGAGTTAACAAGTCACCTTCATAACTTGCAATATTTGTTTCTGTTTCTTTCTGACGTTTTTCCGTCTTCTTTACTGCATCCTTCGTTATCTTCGTTTGGTCTTTTATTTCTACTTCCTTCACATTTAAGTCAAGGTCTGCCCATTCTTCAGGCTGTTTTTCATGCTTTGCTATCTTTTTGCCTGTCTTTTCGCGTTGTTCGGTCGCATGCTGCAAGGACGTTTCTGCTACCGTTACAGCCGTTCCTTGTTCACGTTCTTCCTTTTCCGCAGCCTTCGCTTCCTTCTGTGCCGTTTGCAGCATATTTTCTAATATGCTTATCGGTTCATCAGGTTCAGAGGCTTTCTCCCATTCCTCATTTGCTGCTTTGAGTTTTTTCTCTAATTTTCTTTGCTGCTTTTGTTCGGTTTCTTTCTTTGCTTGAATAACGAGTAATTCTCTAGCTTGTTCTTCTTTTGATTTTTGAAGCTGTTTCAACTCTTCTATTCTCCCATTTATCTCTTCTAATAAATGAGTGGATAGGCGCGGAACTTCTTCACTTTGGTCTACTTTTTCATCAGGAGGAAAAGCCGCTCCTTCAATAAAGAAGGCAATCTCCTTGACATTCTGTTCGGTTGTCAGCTTCCATTCTACATACGTATGATTCCACTTAGTTTGTAGCTCCACGATCTGTTGGTGCTCTTTTCCTAATACTTGCTGTTTTAGGACCAAGGCTTCTTTTTGTTTCTCTTTTTCTTCTTTCACCCGTTTATTTTCTTGATGAAGGGTTTTTTCTTTTTCAAATTCCTCTAATGTTTCCACATCTTTTGTAAGCTTTTCTATTTTTCGTTTTGTATGTTCCAATTGCTCTTTTAACTGAAGCTGTAATTCCTTTTCCTTTTCTTGCTGTATGGTGATTTCCTGTAAATTTGCTTTCTTAGCAAGAAGAGCGTTCTGTTCCTGATTTAGGTTTTTTTCAATATCACTTGATAACTGACCTGATAGAAATCGATCGATTTCTTTTAACATACGACGCAAAGAGTTTTCTGTTTTTTCAATCTCAATAAGTGTATCTTTCTTTTCTTCTATTTGTTTAGCAATACTAATTTTCCAGTGGGTGAATTGATTTTTATCCGATAACAGCTCTTTCTCGGTTCCGTTAATGATGACAAAGGATGGTTGGTGATTGTCGCTGTTCATTTCCTCACGCATAAAAATCGGAACCGGACTTTTAAACATTCTTCCTGATAGAACCTGCTGATTAATTTTTTGCCATTGATGCTGACTTACGACTAAACCGTATGGAAGGAGCGGATACATTAAGCAATAGTTCGCCATATCTTCTGCACGTAATGATTGAAGAAACTGAGTACCATAAAACACATCAATACCTGTCTTCTCGTCGATCCATTCTTTTAATTCTTTCACATCTTTATTTGCAATCCAGAAACCCTCATCATTTAAAGAATGATCGAGCTGCGTTTCCCAAAGTTCTTTTTTAATTTGTTCTCCTTGTTGTTTGTTACCTGCCAGAAGTTCTTCTATCTGTAACGCATACTTTGATAAAAGAGAGTGAGTAAACGGTGCAGTGACATCATCCAATAAACCATGAAGTTTATCTAATAATTTTGATTCTCTTTGCTCTTGTTCGTCATTTGCTATCTTTAATTCCGCACACTTTTCTTCTGAAAACTGAATGGATTGGACAAGCGTACCATGGGAAGAGGCTAGTGAATTTTGCTTTTCACTAGATTCTTTATCTTTTGCTTGTATCTCTTCTAAGGTAGCCTTTTTGTCCTCAATTTGTTTAGAGAAAGATTCGATCAAGCCCTTTAAGTCATAGGTTAAGCGGTCACCAAATTCTTTGATGAGTGCTGCATCTTTTGATTCGAAGGCATGTATTTGCGTATATAGAAAATCCATTTCTGTACTAATTTGAGCTATTTCTTTTGTCTTCTGCTTATCCTGTTGCGTGAGCTCCGTTTCTTTTTTCTTTAAGAACTTTTGATAGCCCAAGTACTGCCTAACACCTTCTTGTATGGTTAGATAGGAATGCTCCCATTGTTCTGCTACTTCTTTTTTGATTTCATCCATTCTTTGATTCACTTGCTCTAAGCCACTATTTTGTTCTAATATGGCAATTTGCTGTGACAGAGAGCGAATCGTTTGTTCGTTTTCACTCCACTCTTTCAATAATAACTGAAAGACGAGTTGTTCTTTTCGTTCCTGTTTCTCTTTCACTATTTCTTGAGTGGAAGCGTGCTTTTTTCTTTCTTCTACTAATTTCTTATCCCACTCCATTACCTCTCGATGAGCTTTTGCATACTCCAAATTATCTTTTTGATAGCGTAGGTCTTCTTGCTTGATTGTTAATTTCTCTATGTCCTTTTCTAAAGTAACCAACATTTCCGTTTCTGATTGCTTCAAATGTTCTAACGCACCAAGCAGTTGTCTTCCTACTTTTATACTTTCCTGAACAATTTCTTTATGTTCTACCCCTTTAGCTAAATGCTCTTCAAAGGGAACAATATCTTCTAAAAATTCTTTATGCGCTTGCTCTCTTTTTAAAAGAACAGGCAGATCCTTTGCAATACTGGCCTGACTCTTAAAAATCTCAACTAGATCATTCTTTTGGTGTTCCGTTCGATGTAAGACTTGACTAACGGTAGGAATAATTCGTTTTTGGAAAAGGGAATGATCATCTTCGGCTCCCTCAAAGTATTTGCCTACTCCACCTTCATCCTTGTTGATATCCTTCATAATGTCCCAATCTTTACGGTTAATTCCGTATGTATCAAGGATGCGATAGTGCTTCTTCATATCTTTATAAACGTCATATCCATTCCATTTCAAGTAATCCTTCAAGCTTTCACTGTCAGCAACCTCATCATTTTCATACAGTGGAATATGCTCGACGGCGGCCTCTTCTTTGCGTTCAAATTCTCTCGTGTAAAATGTAATATTAGGGAGAATCTTTGCTTCCTGTTCTAATGATTTGCTTTCATTTCCACCTTCTTCACTCATCGAAATCCTCTGTTCTGCAGAGAACATTCCTCCCGTGATTAGATGTCTGCGATCGGCACCGTCTAATTCCCATTGAATGAGAACATGAAAGGTATAAGGAATAAACTGCTCTTTATTATTAAAGAAAAATTGTTGATAATAACGATTGTTTTGTTTTCCCCAAGACGTTCCAGGTTTGAGAATTTGGAAGACCGTTTGCAGGAACACACCTTTTCCGCCCCCATTCATCATAGCGATGAGACCATTGGTTGACGTTTCTTCATTATGGAAGTTAAAGGTCGTATCTTTATATTGCTTTTGCATGCCATCATACTTCAGGCCAACAATTCTAATTCGATGGATTTTCGGCATGCTCATTCTCCTCTGTTGTCATTAATTTCTTTAATATTTCGTATCGGTCATAATCGTGATACAAGTATTCAATTCTCTCAAAAAGCTCTTGTTTTGGAATTACCTTTGGAATATCATCCCGATCAAGAATAACGATTAGCCCTTCCGTCTCTAATAACCGCATAGCGCTGGCAATTAATCCGATTCTCGTTCTTCTATTGCCTTTTTTCAACCCATAATCCTCGGTGTCGACCTCCATGTATTTCCAGGTGGTCACCATTTCCTTCATATCCAGTCGTTCTTCTTCCCCGAAATTAGGTTTCGCTTTAAGAATCTTCTCCCAATTCATCATCAAGTCATTAACATACCGTTCCAAGGCATAGTAGCTAATGCCTTCTCGTTTCGTTCGGATTTTTGCCGCTTGGTTGCGGTCTATGGAGGCTAAGAAAGACATGATGATAACGCTGATCAGGTGAAAATGTTTTTTTGTTTCGATTTGGCGATGCTTCTCTTTCATATGTGTGAAATTTGTCGCAAATACCGATCCAGTTGGCTGAACGACTAAATGGATACGTTTGGGTGATTCAATGATATACGTACCTGATTCGTCTGCTAATAATAAAACTGTCTGTCTTACTTCCGGATCAAAGAAAGTTTGGAAGTGTTCACTATTTTCGTCGATGACTTTATCTTTTAATAAAGTAAAATAAACAGCTGACGCTTTTTTGATCGTTTCAGCATTCATCGTTTCTCCTCCTCTATGCATATTTTAAAAGGGGTGATTTTTGTTTGATACCATACAAAAGGCTCCGCTCGAGGATCAAACATGGTAAAGATCTTCAACCCTTCAAACACTTGAAATTGTGGATATTCTTTCATTAATTTATGCAGAAGAATTTCTCTCTCATCGCTCAGTGTTTCTTCCTTCCGGTGCAACACTTGAACCTTTAACGGCTTTTTATCAAACATCATCCATAAATCAATCGTTTCAGATTCCTCGAACCACAAATCTTGCACTTCCAAAGGCATGGTTGCGAGATCGGATAATGAAAACTCTCTGTTCGTTTGTAAAAATTGAAAAACATAACTCCACGCCTTAATAACAGAATTCCAGTTCGTTACTCGTGGACGGGTTACGTTTTCTTCTGCTTCTTCTATCACTTCAACATCTGTTAGTTGTTGCTCATCGAATTCTTGTTCTCCCCAAATCCAATCAAGAGGCAAAATAAACTCATTCCTCGGTGAAAATATGGGAGAGAGGACGTTTTCTATGGCCCTAAAATCCTGAACGCCTTCTTTAAATAACCAATTTTCATACACATGCTCTCGAAAAGATACCATGCTCTTTTCCCAGAACAATGAAGGATTTTCTGCTTTTAACTTCAGCTCATACGATATATTTTGAATAACGAGCTTTGCAAAACGATCATGCAATTGCCTTGTATGACCTATTTTCTCTTGGAGAAGAATCAATTCCCTTTGAATATAATCATCTGCTTCATTTCTACGTTTCGTTTTTTCTATCATACTAGTAATCGTACGGAAGTGATTTTTTTCCTCTTCAAATTGCTTTTCTATTTCCACACGATTGTCTGCTCTTTGCCTTTCCTCTTCAACCAATAAAATTTTGGGATTGTTGATCATTTCCTTTTGGAAGGTGAATTCATTTGCCATTAAGCGGTTTACTCGTGAAATGAGGTGATCGAGGTTTCGAGTAGCTTTTCTAAAATTACCGTTTTTAATCAACTGCATACTATAGAGTTGTTCAATCGTTATGGAGAATTCCTCAGCCATTTCTCTACTCATAAAAATCATTTCTTGAGCAACATCTGTTAGTTTATAGACAATCGAGCCGCCTATCTCGAGATTCGTATATAATTCATCCATCGTGACATATCGGAAAGTTTGCGTTTCCCAGGATTGTCTTATTTCATCGTAATATAAGGCTTCAAACGGTCTACTATACTCTTCTTTCCCTTGATATAAAAGCCCACTCGTGATTCGTTCAATTTGTTTATCGTCTGCTAAAAGTCTCATCTGTTTAATAGAATCTTCGACCATATACTTAATATCTGATTTGCTTCTTGAATCATCATCATTTAGTTCTCTATAAAAGATGGTGAGGAGCACTTGCATGAGAATGGTTTGGATGTGAGGCTTCAAATCCCCCACTTCCATTCCCCTCCCAAGCTCAAACAGGGGATTTAATCGTTGCATTCGTTGGGCGAAGCCTTCCCATGATTCGTTCACATCCATCTCCTCCATGTTTCGATTGTTAACACTTCTTGCGGTATCCGCTTATTTTCCTGCCATAATTCTAGTAATACTGCTTTTTCTTCCTCGGTGAACCATTGAAAAAACGAATCTCGGTATTTCGCATTTTGTGTCTGACCAGATTTTTGGTCATTTCTTTGTTCTTTACATTCAAGCATTTTCCGATAAATTTTTAAGGCAGGCTGAATACAGTATTCTGGATACTTTTCAATAAGCCGAACCAAGATTCCATATCCTGAGGCATCTAGATCTCCTGCGTAATAGATCAAATAGGATTTGGGCGGAAACATTCGAAAGAAAAAGGAAAAACTACGTTCAATTTTTGTCCCTTCCCCATAAATAATTAGTTCAGGTTCATAATCCAGTACATTGGCTTCCAATAATTTAATGGAAGTATGAAAGAAA
>NZ_JAKFCQ010000088.1:0-27058 GCF_036676585.1 Robertmurraya sp. | reverse complement strand
ATGTCTCCGTTATTCGCTGTTTGCTGCTGCTTCACGATCACGTAATCACCATCAAGGATTCCAGCCTCAATCATACTGTCTCCCATAACCTCAAGCATAAATACTTGTTCATCCGCAGGGGCAAGACGTTCCGGGAGAGGAAAATACTCTTCAACATTCTCGATTGCAGTTATAGGTATACCTGCAGTTACTTTTCCGACTACAGGAACGTTAACAATATTATATTTTGGTATATTGCTTACCACCTCATCAAGATCCAGAATCTCAATTGCTCGTGGCTTTGTAGGGTCTCTTCGAATATACCCTTTACTTTCAAGTCTAGCTAAGTGGCCGTGTACGGTTGAACTTGACGCTAAACCAACAGCTTCCCCAATTTCACGAACGGAAGGCGGATAGCCCTTTTGCTTAACTTCTTCTTTTATATATTCTAGTATATCTACCTGACGTTTTGATAGTTTTGTCATACTTACCGCCCCTCATTGGTTAATCTTGACTTTATTATAGCATGTTCTACCAGTGCATACAAACATAAGTTCGAATAATTGTTGACACAAAACAAACGTTCGGTCTATAATATAATCATAAATACGAACATACATTCTAATAGAGGTGTTTTACATGAAAAATTTATGGAACAAATACTCATATGCTATTATTCTAGTTGTCTTATCTATCCTAGCGTCTATCATTTTAGTAATTTCTAATGGTGAATCAGTTGAGGAAAAATATATGTCTGTAACGATTAATGAAGGTGAAACACTTTGGGATCTTTGTAAGGACTATGCTGATAAACATGCTTTATCTGAAACAGAGTTTGTATCCTGGGTAGAAGAAATCAATGATATTAATGGAAATGTATTGTTAGTAGGTGATGAAATCTATATCCCTGTTGAATTAAACGATTCCACTGTTACAGAGCTAGCATCAAAATAGGAGGGGTTATGAAGGCAATTATCTATTGTAGAGTAAGTACTGAAAAAGAATCCCAGTACTCTTCTCTAAAAAGGCAGGAAGAAGAACTATTGAAGCTGTCACAACAAAATGGAATGGAAGTTGTTGAAGTGATAAAGGAACAGGCGAGTGGATATGACTTTGACAGAGAAGGTATTTTGCTCCTGCTGTCACGATTAAAGGAAGAGAAAGTAGATGCAGTCCTTATTCAGGATGAAACGAGACTTGGTAGAGGAAATGCGAAAATCGCTCTGCTTCATTGTATACTGAAGGATAACATCAAACTTTTCAGTGTCTCACATAACGGTGAGTTACAACTGTCCGAATCGGATTCCATGGTATTGCAAATTGTAAGTATGGTAGAAGAATATCAGCGAAAGCTTCATAATAGTAAAATTAAAAGAGGAATGAACCGAGCTGTTCAAAACGGTTACAGACCAGAGAAAAATCTGAAAAACAAAGGTGTTCATGCAGGAAGAGAACGTATTGAAGTACCGATAACAGAGATCGTACGGTTAAGAGACAATGATTTAACATTTTCGGAAATCGCTGCAACTTTAAGAGGTTTCGGTTATGAGATCTCAAAAGCTACAGTAAATCGAAGATATCTTGAATACATTGAAGAGCAAAAACATCAAAAAAATATCTCGCCAAATGCCAACAAGTCATAAAATAAACTGTTGGCATTTTTTGTTATTCGTACCTCTTGACGCTTCCTCCTTGTCAAAGATTATATCTTTTAGTAACATGATTTCTATTGGTAAAACTAAAAGTGAAGGAGCAAAGAGATGCTACCGAAGGAAAAAATGGCTAGAATTAATGAACTAGCAAAAAAAGCAAAAGCTGTAGGGTTAACAGAAGTGGAAGCAAAGGAGCAGTCAAAGCTTCGTAGTGAATATTTACAAACATTTCGATCATCTATGCTAGGAACGCTCCAAGGTGTAAAAATTGTTGATCCTCTTGGTGAGGATGTAACACCTGAAAAGATAAAGAGATTAAAAAATAGCAAAAAACTACATTAATCTTCTAAATTTATTCACCAGGAAATGATTGAAAACACTGAAAATTATAAAATATATGCTTTTTTTCAAAATTTATTTAGGCAATCTGTTGTATAAATAATAGAGCAGATATAATATTAAAAAGTGGGATTATTGAGATAAAGAATAGGAAGGGTTGAAAAAATGTTTGAACAAAATGATGTACTAGCAATTAACGCAATACGTACTTTATCAATTGATGCAATTGAAAAAGCTAATTCCGGCCATCCGGGTATGCCGATGGGGGCTGCTCCAATGGCTTATGCATTATGGTCGCGCTTTATGAATCATAACCCTAAAAACCCAGAGTGGTTTAACCGTGATCGTTTTGTATTATCTGCAGGGCATGGTTCTGCATTGCTGTATAGTCTTCTTCACTTATCAGGATATGACGTAACAATGGATGATCTTAAGAGCTTCCGTCAATGGGGAAGTAAAACTCCTGGTCACCCTGAATTTGGACATACTGCGGGTGTAGATGCAACCACTGGGCCACTAGGACAAGGGATTGCAATGGCAGTAGGTATGGCAATGGCTGAAAGACATTTAGCTGCTACTTATAACAAAGACAACTACAATGTAGTGGATCATTATACATATAGTATTTGTGGTGACGGTGACTTAATGGAAGGTGTTTCTGCTGAAGCTGCTTCACTTGCAGGGCATTTAAAACTTGGTCGTCTAGTTGTATTATATGATTCAAATGATATCTCTCTTGATGGTGACTTAGACCGTTCATTCTCTGAAAGTGTTGAAAAACGTTTTGAGTCATATGGATGGCAATACCTTCGTGTAGAGGATGGAAATAATCTTGAGGAAATTGCAAAAGCAATTGAAGAAGCACAAGGTGATCAAAATCGTCCTACACTAATTGAAGTGAAAACAGTGATTGGATACGGTTCACCAAACAAATCAGGAAAGTCAGATGTTCATGGTGCCCCACTTGGAGCTAATGAATTAAAGCTAACGAAAGAAGCTTACCAATGGACATTTGAAGAAGATTTCCATGTTCCTTCAGAAGTATATGATACATTCAATAAATACATTGTGGAAACTGGTGCAAAGAAAGAAAACGAGTGGAAGGACTTGTTCGCTTCTTATAAAAATGAGTACCCTGAGCTTGCTCAACAGTTAACATCTGCAATTAACGGTGAACTTCCAGAAGATTGGGACAAAGATCTTCCTGTTTATCCTGAAGGAAAAGCACTTGCTAGCCGTGCATCATCAGGTGAAGCTCTAAATGCTATCGCTAAGAACACTCCTTCGTTTATTGGGGGTTCAGCTGACCTAGCTGGTTCTAACAAGACAATGATTAAAGGGGTAGGCGATTTTACTCCTGAATCGTTTGAAGGTAAGAACATTTGGTTTGGAGTTCGTGAATTTGCGATGGGTGCTGCGTTAAATGGTATGGCTCTACATGGTGGAGTAAAGGTATTTGGAGGAACATTCTTTGTATTCTCTGACTATTTACGTCCAGCTATCAGATTAGCTGCATTAATGGGTCTTCCTGTAACGTATGTGTTCACTCACGACTCAATTGCAGTTGGGGAAGATGGACCAACGCATGAGCCAGTTGAACAACTTGCTGCATTACGTGCAATGCCAAACTTAGGTGTTATTCGTCCGGCAGATGGTAATGAAACAGCAGCAGCTTGGAAGCTTGCGCTTGAATCAAATGATAGTCCAACAGCATTAGTGTTAACAAGACAAGACTTACCAACCATCAAAGACACAGATAAAAATGCTTATGAAGGCGTTAAAAAAGGTGCTTATGTTATTTCTCCAGCTTCTAAAGAACAAGCAGATGTATTATTACTTGCTGCTGGTTCAGAAGTAGGTTTAGCTGTTGAAGCGCAAAAAGCACTTGATGCAGAAGGGATTTCAGCTTCTGTAGTAAGTATGCCTTCATGGGATCGCTTTGAAAAGCAATCACGTGAATATAAGCAAAGTGTTATTCCTCCAACTGTTAAGAAGCGCTTAGCTATCGAAATGGGATCATCTCTAGGATGGCATCGTTATGCAGGAGATGAAGGGGAAGTATTAGGAATTGATACATTCGGTGCTTCTGCTCCTGGTGAAAAAATCATGGCAGAATACGGATTTACAGTAGAAAATGTAGTTGCTAGAGTTAAGGCTCTATTATAAGTTTTAAAAGGTTGTTCTAGTAAATAGAACAGCCTTTTTATCTTGCACCAAGACCTACGACTTTTTCCGACAAAAATAGTGGAAGTTTTTGACGACGAAAGACAAACGTTCTATTTCTACTTCTTTATAATAGAGAGAAATAACATTTGGTCAGACGAGGAGGAAGCTTGGTGAGAACATATCAGTTGTATTTAATCGATGATGAATTTGCCTCTCATTATTTTGGTAGAGAAAAGATGTTCTTTGATCTGTTTGCTGAGTATAACGAATCCTTCGGTGAACTAAAAAATATATTAAAAAAACAAATACAGTTTATTACGAAGCCTCTTTCCACACTTCGCCTTCAACAATATATTCTTCAACAGCTAGGGAAAAATCAGGATTTTGAACACAAACAGGGGATATACTATATTCAAAATGGAAACGTAAGCTCTGCAAAGCTAGAGATATTTGAAAAGCATATTACTCTCCATGCATTTGGTAGCTATGATGCAGAGACGCTTTTCTTCGAAGTTCTACGTAAAAGTGAAAGCTCCTTTTTAGCAATTGACCTTGTACATGAGCGATACGGGTGGCTCAGACCAATTAAGGAAAGAAAGTTGATTTAAAATAGGAGAAATTGCACAGCAAATATTGTATAATAGCATTTGGTTTAGTACACTGTATGATAGACAACATGAAGGAGGAAGTTTAGTATGTGGACGCATATTCTAGTAGGCGTACTTGCTTTAGCAGCAGGTGTTGCACTAGGTTTTTTCATTGCTCGCCGTTACATGATGAGCTACTTAAAGAAAAACCCACCAATTAATGAACAAATGCTAAAAATGATGATGATGCAAATGGGAATGAAACCATCTCAGAAGAAAATCAATCAAATGATGTCAGCAATGAACAAGCAAACGGGCAAGTAATTTGTCACGGACAAGCCCTTGTACATAGGCTTATGGTTTGATTGACTCAATCCCTAATAAAGACCACCTTTTCTGCTCAAACAAACAGAAAAGGTGTTTTTTTATTCTACTGAATCTTTTTCCTTTTTTCGTCTCTTCCTGATCGGAGGCTCTTTATAAGTTAAGCTGTGAACTTCCGTTCTAATTATGTTCCTAAGAAATTGCTCTAAGAAAGGATAGACTCTACCTGTATAGTCCTCTAATGATTTACATTCATAATGAGCAGGTAGGTAGACACTATATTTACATGTTACTTCATATGCTGGTCTATTTTTTTGATCAACTATTTCTTTGTAGCTATGTATTTTGATGACATTATGGTTCTTTCGAATAGAAAAACGATGATTTAAATCGTATGTTAAAAACGTGACGTATCCAATTGCATTAACCACCTAATCACACTCACCCCGAAAATATTATCTCATCTATTTTATACAGGACAATGCTATTTCGTCCATCTCTATCCTAATTATTGATAAGTAATATGGGAAATGTTCATCCTATAATGGAGGAGGTGGTGGGAATATGGTACGCATTCATAACCCGGTTAAAGGGGATAAAAGTAAGCTAGGTGCAGATAACCAGATGCATGGTGGGACAATGGAAGAAGTCGACCAATTTTCAAATGCGATTTACCAGGCGGTTCATCCGGGTAAAGGTAATGATGATAATAACAATAGTAGTAAACAATAAAAACGCCGTCATGGCGTTTTTTGTGTTATTCGACTTCCTAAGTATCTTCCTTATTTTCACAACATTTGGTAAACTATTCTAGTTACAGGAATTGTTTTTTAGGGTTGGGGGCTGTGGGGAATGAAAGTTTTTATTGATTTGATGTGGTTTTTCAAGCAGGAGAAAAAAGCATATATTACTGGGGTTCTTCTGTTGTTAATTGTAGCATTTTTACAGCTTGTTCCTCCAAAAGTGATTGGGCTAGTAGTCGATCATATTGAGCAAGGGTCCTTAACGATGAAGATATTAGGGATTTATGTGCTCTTACTTGTAGGGGCAGCTCTAATGATGTACATACTAAGGTATTATTGGAGAATCATGATCTTTGGTTCAGCAGTTAAGCTCTCCATGCAGTTGCGAAATCGATTGTTTCATCATTTTACTTCAATGTCACAATCTTTTTACCAAAGGAGAAGAACGGGAGATTTAATGGCGCATGCGACCAATGATATTCAAGCGATACAGCAGACGGCTGGTGTGGGGGTACTCACCTTTGTCGATTCTCTTTCCACTGGTGGCTTTGTCATTCTTGCGATGGCTTTTACCATCAGCTGGAAGCTTACATTAATTAGCTTGATTCCGATGCCATTTATGGCGATTTTAACTAGTTGGTACGGAACTTTACTACATAAGCGTTTTCACCTCGCACAGGAAGCTTTTTCATCGTTAAACGATAAAACACAAGAAAGTATCACAGGAATAAAGGTGATCAAAACCTTTGGTCAGGAAAAAGAAGATATAGAAGATTTTCGAAAGCAATCAAATGACGTAGTGGATAAGAATATTTCCGTTGCTCGGGTTGACTCCTTGTTTGATCCGACGATCTCGATTATCGTAGGGATTTCTTTTTTCCTTTCACTTACATTTGGTGCTAGATATGTTATTAATGGTGAGTTAACGATCGGACAGTTGGTTTCTTTTACAACGTATTTAGGCTTATTAATTTGGCCAATGCTTGCCTTTGGTTGGTTGTTTAATATCGTCGAAAGAGGAAGAGCCTCTTATGATCGTGTTATCGCACTTTTAAATGAAAAAGCGGATATTGTGGATGAAGAAGCAGCGTTAAACGTGACTCCAAGCGGAGATATACAATATGAGATCCAGCAATTTACTTATCCGAACGAAGCAGAGCCCATCCTACAAAATATTCATTTTGAGTTAAAAAGGGGACAGACACTTGGAATTGTTGGGAAAACTGGTGAGGGGAAGACGACGTTATTAAAGCTATTGATCAGGGAATATGATGTCACCGATGGTCAAATTACATTTGGTGATCAGCGAATTACACAATATAAAATCGACAAATTAAGAGAAGCGGTCGGCTATGTGCCACAGGATCATTTCCTATTTTCTGCTACGATCGGTGAAAATATCTCTTTCGCCAAGCCTTTATGCGATAAAGAAGAGATTCAGGAGTCAGCGAAAATAGCTAATATTCATGATGATATTA
Source organism: Robertmurraya sp. (assembly GCF_036676585.1). Lineage (NCBI taxonomy): Bacteria > Bacillati > Bacillota > Bacilli > Caryophanales > Bacillaceae > Robertmurraya > Robertmurraya sp. Next base: position 19,790 of record NZ_JAKFCQ010000088.1, on the reverse strand, counting down.
CCCAGTTCACAGATGGGTATGATACGGTCGTCGGAGAACGGGGTGTGTCGTTATCTGGTGGGCAAAAGCAACGTATTTCCATTGCTCGTGCTCTATTATTAAATCCGGAAGTGCTCATACTAGATGACTCTCTTTCAGCGGTCGATGCCAAAACCGAAGAGGCGATTTTAACCTCGCTAAAAGAAAACCGTGAGGGGAAAACAACAATCATAACATCTCACCGACTAAGTGCCATTCAGCATGCCGATCTTATTTTAGTCATTGATAATGGACAGATCAAGCAATCGGGTACACATGATACGTTAATGGATCAAGAAGGATGGTACAAGGAAATGTACCTAAGGCAGCAGCTGGAAGATCTTGTGGAGCATGGAGGATAAAAGATGGAAAATCAGCAATTATCAGAAGGGAAACAGCAGTGGAAAGTATTAGTTCGGCTCCTCGCCTACGCAAAGCCTCACATGAAAACGATCGTGTTGGCATTTTGTCTCCTTATACTTACAACCATTGGAGATATACTTGGTCCTATTTTAGTAAAAGTATTTATTGACGACTATTTAAAGCCTAGAAACCTTTTGTTTGAACCGCTATTTATGCTAGGTGCTGCATATTTAGGTATTCAAATTTTCAATGTCATCATCTCCTATTTTCAGCTCTTAAAATTTCAAGAGATTGCCTTGAAAATTATTCAAGAGATTCGTATTGATATCTTCTCTAAGATCCAATCACTTGGATTGAAATTTTTTGACAAAACTCCAGCAGGGAGCATTGTATCAAGAGTGACAAATGATACCGAAGCGATTAAAGATATGTTTGTGACGGTGTTAGTAACGTTTATCCAAAGTGGGTTCCTCATTACGGGTATTTTTATTGCAATGTTTATTTTGGATGTTAAACTAGCATTGTTTTGTTTAGTCATTCTTCCAGTGATTTTTTTCATTATGAGCTTGTACCGAAAACTAAGCTCGAAATTTTACCATGATATGAGGGAGCGTCTAAGCCAGCTGAACGCAAAGCTTAGTGAATCGATTCAAGGCATGGGAATTATTCAAGTTTTTCGTCAGGAAAAAAGAATCCGTGAAGAATTTGGAGTGACCAATGATAAGCATTTTGCTGCAGGCATGAGAAATATAAAAGTAGATGGCTTGCTTTTGCGTCCTGCGATTGACCTTGTGTATGTTGGCGCCTTGATTATTGTTCTGAGCTATTTCGGTATTTCATCATTTGATAGTCCTATCCAAATAGGAGTGTTGTATGCGTTTGTTAACTATCTAGATCGTTTCTTTGAGCCGGTAAACAATATGATGATGCGTCTTTCTTTATACCAGCAGGCAATTGTCGCAGCTTCTAGGGTATTCAACGTTCTTGATGAACAGGAGTTATCACCTTCACAAAAGGAGACAGCAAATAAGATTCAAGAGGGTGAAATAGAATTTCGTAATGTCAGTTTTTCATACGATGGAAAAAGAGATGTTTTAAAAAATATTTCCTTCACTGCAAAACCAGGTGAAACGGTCGCCCTTGTTGGTCACACCGGAAGTGGTAAGAGCTCGATTATTAATTTAATGATGAGATTTTATGAATTCGAAAGAGGAGATATTTTAGTGGATGGGCATTCCATTAAAGAGTATCCCGAAAAAGAACTTCGGACAAAAATGGGGCTGGTTCTTCAAGATCCTTTCTTGTTTTTTGGATCCGTCGCGGATAATATTCGCTTGCATAATGAGAAGATGAGCATGGAAGAGGTAGAAGCAGCTGCGAAGTTTGTTCAAGCACATCCATTTATTGAGAAGCTTGAGGGAGGATACGAGCACCAAATGGTGGAAAGAGGGTCTACACTATCAAGTGGACAACGCCAACTTATAGCCTTTGCTCGAACAGTAGCAGCTAATCCAAAAATATTAATATTGGACGAAGCGACGGCCAATATTGATACGGAGACAGAAGAAGCGATTCAAGAGGCACTTGCACGTATGCGAAAAGGTCGAACAACGATTGCCATTGCCCATCGTTTGTCAACCATTCAAGATGCCGAACTCATATTAGTGTTGCATCAAGGGGAAATCGTCGAGAGGGGTAGTCATCAGGAACTGCTATCACTAAGAGGCTTGTACTATAAGATGTATCTTCTGCAAAATAATTTAGCCGATAGAATAGAGGATGTTGTTAGCTAAAAAATAAACAGCTTGAGTTGCTTATAGCTCAAGCTGTTTTTAATAAGTGGGAACCTTTTTTAAAAAGATACGGTTATATTCATTTAAAAGATTGTCCAATTCCTGACTGTAATGAAGGGCAGTAGAAGAATTCAGTCCACTGATCATAGCGATCTCGATTAGCTCCGCTCGTTTCTTTTCAATGAGTGCTAAAAATTCCTGTTTTGACAATTCTGTTTAGTCCCTTCCAAATAAAATCCAAATCTTTCGTGAAACTATATACATAGTATACCCAAGAAATAGGAGAATTTCAAAAGAAAAAATCTAGAAATAGACAATTTTGTTTGGTGATTAACATTTTTTCAGGGTTCTTACATACAGATATATGGAGTGAGGAGCTTGCCCAATTTCTTTTCCCCGTCACAGAATGTTCAAATATTAATTGTTATCTTTTCTATTTATCTTTTGATAGAATAGACAAGAATGATTATTATTAGGAGTGGTTACATTTGACCGATGTAAACGTATTTATTGCACTTGGAGCCGGCTTTTTGAGCTTTATTTCTCCTTGTTGTCTTCCTTTATATCCTGCCTTCCTCTCGTATATTACTGGTATGTCAGTAGGAGAATTGAAGACGGATAATGCAATGCTACAAAGACGCAGCTTATTACATACATTGTTTTTCTTAGTTGGATTCTCCATTATCTTTATTGCCATCGGCTTTGGAAGCTCCTTTATAGGTGAGATTTTTGCTGGCTATCAGGATCTCATTCGTCAATTAGGTGCCATTGTCATCGTCTTTTTTGGTTTCGTAATCGTTGGTATTTTGAAGCCGGAATCGTTGATGAGGGAAAAAAGATATGAATTTAAACACCGTCCGTCAGGATATTTTGGTTCGGTTTTAATAGGAATTGCTTTTGCAGCAGGCTGGACGCCTTGCACGGGTCCCATTTTAATGTCAGTAATTGCCCTGGCAGCGACTAATCCTGGCTCGGGAATGGTATATATGATTGCTTATATACTTGGATTTGCCATCCCATTTTTCATCCTATCTTTCTTTATTGGAAAATTACAATGGATCAAACGCCACAATGTTTTAATAATGAAAATTGGTGGCTATATTATGATAGTAATGGGAATCGTCCTATTTTTTGATTGGATGACAAAGATTATTATCATGTTTACCAATTTGTTTGGTGGGTTTACAGGCTTTTGATTTAGGACTCTTTCTGTTATAATAAATAGGAAAATAGTCTTGAAATATTTCGAGGATTCTGTCGATAATAGTCGAAATATTCTTTTTGTCATTGATTGTAAATTTCGTTATATTTAAATATGTGTTTGATTAGAGATAAGATTCTGTTGTAGTGTTGAGGGGGTAGCAGCGATGGCAAAAATATTAATCGTAGATGATGCAAAATTTATGAGAATGACCCTTTCAGACATTCTAATTCGAAATAACCACGAGATCGTGGGAGAGGGCGAAAATGGCAGAGAAGCAATCGCTCTTTATCATGAACTACAACCAGATTTGGTTACGATGGACATTACAATGCCTGAGATGAGTGGCTTAGAGGCCATGAAAGAAATCAGACAGAACTACCCGCAAGCAAAGGTCATTATGTGTTCTGCTATGGGCCAACAGCGTATGGTCGTAGAAGCGATTGAAGCCGGAGCAAAAGACTTCATTGTAAAGCCCTTTGATGAAGGAAGGGTAATTGAAGCAGTAAATCGTGTATTAAGCTAAATATAATAGATGCTGACTAGTCGTTAATAGTCAGCATCTTTATTTATAAAAAAACTTATTCTGTTCCAAGCGTATACGATATAATGATAGGGAAAATATTTTTAGATTGGGATGAAAGAATATGAACAACATGGTTGTTGTGTCATCAATAGGGGCAATTGGTATGGCAATGTTGGCCATGTTCGTCCGTATGAAGGCGGCTAAAAAACCAGCAACGGCAAAAAAAATCATACTGCCTCCATTATTTATGAGTACTGGTGCACTTATGTTTGTTGTTCCGATGTTTCGAGTGACATATTTAGAATTGTTTGAAGCGATGGCGGTTGGACTAGTCTTTTCTATCTTGTTAATAAAAACTTCTAAGTTTGAAATACGTGAAAATCAAATATTCTTACAACGCTCACGTGCATTTGTGTTTATTTTGTTCGGACTCCTCGTGTTACGTATCATTCTAAAGTTACTATTAAGCTCTACGATCGATTATGGGGAACTAAGTGGAATGTTCTTTATATTAGCTTTTTCCATGATCCTTCCGTGGAGAATTGCTATGTATCTTCAATTTAGAAGGTTCCAGGAAAAGCTGAAAAAATTATGAGGTTGCGAACGTCAAATCGTAATGGATTTGGCGTTTTTGATAAAATAAAAGACCGCTTTTATGTAAAAAGCAGTCCTTTAAAATAAGTGTTGATATGGCGCCATATCAATTTTATTTTCTGCAAGCTTCTTTTTCAAAAATTTATGGTCGCGTTTTGGTGTTGCTAAAATATATCCTCGAATCACGAGCTCCTCGGTAATCGAAGGACGTTTTTCCTCTACGGCTAGCTCACCAATTTTCCCAGCAATTTTTTGACGAGCCACATCGCGGAAAAGTTCTGGCACAGGGCTCACAAGATCTTCAAGAAGATCCTTCTCTGGCTGTTGCCAAAGATGACGAGTCTCACTCACAAAGTGCTCCTCCCAATCGAGGACAGACTTTCCATCTTCAAGAGGCATTCTTTTTAAAAACTTACGAAACATAAAAAATCCACCGATTGCAAACGAACCGATTAGTATTAACACCCAAAAGATAATAAATAGAGAAAACCAACCATTTAACATAAACTCCCACCTACAAAACATTATTAATACTATTATTATAGCCAAACTTCTAGCAGGGAGACAAGACGAAGGTTTTGAAAGCGGTTCAAAAATGGGAAAAGGAGAACAGAATGACGAAATTATATATATTTGAAGGAGTTCCTGGTTCAGGAAAAACAACCAGTGCCAAATGGTTAGCAAGTAGATTAGGAGAAAGTGCAAAACTATTTTTGGAAGGTGATCCGGAACATCCTGCTGATTACGAGTCTGTCGCTTGTTTAACTGAGAAGCAATTTGATGAGGTTGAACAAGAGTGTCCTTCGGTTCGGGGGATGGCCATTCGAAAAGAAGAGAGATATTACATTTCATACGCGAGTCTGTATGGAAAAGATACAGAGTTATTTAAGCGATTAAAAGCTTTTGATGTGTACGAGCTTCCTGTTGAAGACTACTTGGAGGTAGCCTTGGAAAAGTGGAAGGAGTTTGTTGAACAAGCAAAATCTGGAGTCCATGAGTACATATTAGAATGCTGTTATTTACAAAATCCTTTTACATTTTTACTAGCAAAACATAATTGTTCAAAAGAAATTATTTTCAATTTCTTAAATAAGATAACCAATGTCATTACGGACCTCGATCCAGTAATCGTTTATTTTGAACAGGATAATGTAGCAGAGAACCTGGAGAAAATCAGGCAGGAACGTCCTGTTGAATGGTTTGATTTTATAACCTGGTATTACACAGGTCAGGAGTATGGGAAAGAAAGGGGACTGTCAGGGGTAAGTGGAGTGCTGGCTTTCTTGGAGGAGAGGAAGTACTATGAAAAGGAGTTTCTCCGTAGTGTGCCGGTAAGATCATTGATTATAAACAACACGAATGCTGATTGGGGAAATATTCATAATCGACTTGCTATAAAATTAGGCTTAACAGTAAAGTAGTTTGCACGTGGTATATTAGGATAAACTACTTGAAAAATAGAGTTAAGTGCTCCATAATAGAAACCGTGTCGTAAACTGTTGTATATAAATCAACAATTATGAACACGGTTCTTCTTACGGGGCTGATTGGGGTACTGGTGTCCTCCACGGTCTTCAAAACCGCTTGTGTCCTGCGTGCCAGGATAGCTGGGTTCGATTCCCAGGCAGTCCCGCCAATTCAATAATATCAAGGGTTCACGCGAATTCAGTACATACATAGGACCAGAGGGCACTCGGTCTTTTTTTATTGTCAGGTGCCCAAAAGGTGCCATTAGGTTTTTTTACTCTTTACGATTTTAATATTAAAAGCAAATATACACCCAAAAATCGTCAGTGATCGATTAGGCCATTCTAAGGTCTTTGATTTAGTAAATTTCATCAACCTCTGTGATACATCGCATCGTTGATTCAATTTCCTCAATCAATCCCTTGAGAGAAACTGCACACAGCACAGATGTTCTTCCACTTCATTATTTTTCTTGTCGGTTTCGGCTTTCAGCCAAAACCATACTCGAAAAATAATTCGTTCCAGAACATCTGTGGCCTAAGCGTATAATCCAAAGTCCAGTGTCACGACCAGGTGAACGTAACTAACAAATGTCCAGATACGCTCGAATCAAATATAGATCGTAATCAATATCTCATTAGAACATACCATTTCATTGGCATCCACCATGTTACGGACGCAGGTGTATCCCCACGCAAGTCGATGCCTCCATTACATCGACCCATCTCTTGGTTTCATTTCCCAAGTTCACTCGCTCGTAAGCTCGTTAGACCGCCACGCTATTATTTAACGACCTTGTGTGTCGCTTTCCCCAACTGCCGGGGTTAAGCTTCGGTACAGTGGGCTGTTTAGACCCAAAAAAATTCAACACTGACGATTAACCTTAAACGACTACTTAGACACCTACATATTATAAATTTTTTAACTAATCATTTTTTAATTTCCTCCTAGATTTTTTTGTTTTTGGTTTCCTATCACTCTCCTTATTTAATAACTACATTTTCAACCGTGCCTCTGTACAACTTCTGGGAACTTAGAGAACTTCGTTCTTACGTTTCTAAAGTAATAGGTCTTCCATTTTTCTGTATTCAACATCACCTCCTCAAAAGGTAAATTGTATTTTTGTGTTAAGTTTTTAAGTTTAATGACTAATGACAAAGCCATTTCCTTTACTTTTTTATAGTTGGCCTTTGCTATCTCGTTTTTCAGAGCCAAGATTCTATTCACTTTCCCCAGTAAATAGGGTAATAATATGCCTATAAATTATAATGAGAAAGTTTACTTTTTTGATTAAAATATAAAAAAAGCAGCAGATTAACTCTGCTGCTTTTGGAGCTTTTTTAACTCCGAGAGTATCTTAGAAATATACTCATACTCTGAACGGAAATCTTCTTTTTCCTCTGTTAAAGAAGTTCGACGTTGTAGTTGCATTATGTTAGGGAAAACTTCATTCGTTTTTAAATCGAATCATATATATCCTTTTAAAATATTATTTTCATTTATAGTTTCCGGAAACTTAGAAGGTCTTACATCTTTAAAGGATTTTAACTCCTTATTTAATACATTTTTTTTAATTAATTCTATTTCGGAAAAGCTATCGGTTGCATCAAATTTATGAACCTTGTAGTTTTCTTTTGTTAATTTATTTATTTCCCTTATTCTTTCAATCGATTTCATTGAACGTTCAATGTGTCCTATTAATTCTTCTTTCTTTCCCATAAGCTCTTGATATTCCCTTTTGGTTACGTTGGCGAAAATTAATTTAACTTTTAAATTTTGACTCATTGTTTCTTCTAAGAACAATTTATATTGATTTAAGTATTTTTCTACTGAGCCCAGAGTGACTCCACCATCACCATAGTTAGAGTTATACCAGGCGTGCAATTTTTGCAAATATGAGATCGTTACTTTATATATTTTCTTTTTAATTTCGTCTAACAGTTGTTCTCTTTTTATATATTCTTGAACAGTTATGTGATAATCAGAGACTATACCCGGATTTTTCTCCATCTTCCAATTGCATTCTTCAAGCTTATCTGAATAAACTCTATGAAATTCTCTAGCGGCAAAATCATAGTAAAAATATAGAAATTTTTGATAACCTTTGCCTTTAATGTTGTTCGAAGTTTGCGGAAAACGAATGTCGCTTCCGGTACGTATAATTGGAAGTCCCGACACCTCAACTTTTACTAATCCTAGTGGTTCAATAATTAACTTTGAACTTCCTGTTATGTAAAATCCTCGTTCCGGGAAACAATCATTTACTTTCTTTTGAAATAGTTGGACTTGAAATTCTGGTAATTTCCTTTCATCATAAGACGGAACCGTAATTTCATAGACTCCATCTTTTTTTTCATAAGTAATATGTTCTGATACAACATTAAATTCAGCTTTTATCGGCATTTGATACGCGAGTTCATTCATATCTTTCTTATTTGCAACTATAGGCCCTAAATCAAATATAGATTTTATGGCTGCATCTAACACATCTTCGGGGCTATTTTCTATAATTTTTTCTATATCAAACAGTTCATTAATACCACATATATACACCTCCTAGAAATCTCACATATTATATTCTATTTGTTCGTTAAATCAAGGTTTTGAAAAGGAGATCTAGAATACTAAGAATTCGAAAGGGGAGATATACTTTCTTCTATATACGGCCAGAACTCTAAAATAAGTCTTATATTTCTTCTTGTTGAATAACAGTAAAAGGCATCTACAGCAAAAATATACTGAAACCCTTTTTGATTAATGGAATAGTGTAAAGAAGTAAAAAGGTAGCGGAGTATTTATATTTATAGGGAAAAGGTAGGGGAAAACAGAGCAGGGACATTAAGAGGTTTTCTTGCTTTTAGGTAGGGTGCAGTCCTAATTAAATAAAGGGATTCTTAGGGGGGAACATAGGGATTGGGTTGGATAGGATAAAAAATTCTTCTTAATGATATTACTGTTTCCCATATTAAAATGTTATTGTATATTAAAATAGTACTATAGGAAAATTATACATAGGAGGAAATACTTATCAAAAATATTTAAGAGTAAGAGATTTATAGGTTTAGATTAAAAGGTATGACTCACCTTGATAACAATTTAGAAGTCAAAATGCTATATTATTACAACTAAAAAGAGGGTTTATATGTTAAAAATCGTAATTGCTATTTTATCTTCTTTAGCTATTGGAGTTGGTGGCTATTTAGGTTACCAAGAATATGTAGAAGCTAAACAAGAAACAAAAGTAGAAAAAAAGGATGTAATCAAAACTAAAACGGAAGAAGTAAAAGAGGGTAATTTAGATAAAAGCGAAGTACAAACTATTCTTCAGACTAATCTAGATTCAATTTTTGGAAAACTAAATGAATTAGGTGATGAAAATAATTGGGGAAATGCCAATATAGCTGATTTCGAAATTGTAAAACCTGAAATCGCTCCATTGGTCACTCCTGAATTCGCAGATAAGACATTAAAGACGTTAGTTAATGACTATTATTGTGAATGTGATTATATTTTTAAGCCTCAATTCAATTATGAAGTGCAGTTCAAATTTGAACAGCCTGAAGAAAACAAATTAGTTATTTCGGCTTTGAATTCAGCGAATGAAATAGAAAATATGGGAACAGCTTGGGTTTTCGAAATGATTAAAGTTGAAGATTGGAAAATGAATAAATGGTCTTCAGAAACTCTTGATGGAAAAGATGTTCAGTTAACAAAAGAAGATGCTGAAAAATTACTTAAAAGTGAATCTGAAACACCTGAATTTATAGAAGAATATGAATCGAAGGAAGCAGCAGGAAAAGCATATTTATTTAATATAAAGAGTTCGAATAACGAGCGTTTGGTAGCTATAAGTTCAAAGGATACTAAACTGGTGACGGATTATGCAGTTGAGAAAAAGGATGATAATACCAAAACAAACAGAGTAGAAACTATCCAAGTAACAAATCTATATGAAGAATTTTATGAGAAGATGAATTTCGGAAAAACAATAGATGAACTAATCACTGAATTTGGTCAACCAATTTCAGAAAAAGAACTGTCAAATGATTTCACTCTTGAATATTCAGATGCGGTCTATACAATTTCTAAAGTGAGTAATCAAACTTACAAAGTGGAGATAATAGGAGAAAAAGCATCTAGTTATTACAAAAATTTTGATGAAGTTATTAAGGCATACAATCCAGATCCAGTTTATGCTGAATATTTCGACGAAAAAACTAATGACGCAAATGGTTTTCATTTAACATTAGATGATGGATATAATAAATCTCACATCTTTACATCTAAAAATGAAAATGGCACACCAATTAGTTCAGTTACAATACAATTACTTGAATTTAGATAGGATTAGTTTTTAGGTAAGAAAGAGGTGAATTATTTTGAACGAGTATGATGTTAGGAATAGGGAGAAGAAATATAATAATTCCAAAAGTACGTGGGAAAAAGTTCAAATTGAGAATGAATTAAAGCGAGAAGGCTATGAAAGGCAACCTGGCTGGGGAAAATGGGTTTTTGAGAAAAAGAAAAATAATAATGGTTATGAATCAAAACCATTACCTGTTCATCCAGAAAGATTGACACCTAGTGTTTTACTTTTAATAGTTATTGCTGCGTCATTACTAATGAATCCTTATATATCTATAGTTTATGCTTTGTTATTTCCATTCTATTTACTAATTTTCATAAGAGATAAAATTTTAAAGGATATCCTTTCTTTAATTCCATTATATATATTTTTAGGGTTGTGGGTATTAGCTATTTTTCCTTTGCGTTTTATACCTGGGGCTTTAAAAAGAATTTACAATATCCACTTTTTCTCATTATTTTATTCAGGTGTTGTTCTTTTCTATGGCTTTAATAGATATAACGAACTTAGGATTGAAAATAATAGAGGAATTTTTGATGGTATTTTTTCATACAAATGGTTTTCGTTATTAAATTTTGATCAAAAAGCATTGATTTGGAGTGTTCCTATTTATCTATTATTTATGATAGGTATTCGATTCTTTGATAAAAGAACAGCTACAGAAATTATTCAATCCGAGAAAGAATCAATTAGTGTAAATTGGAAAAAAATATCAATAGCAATATTGCTAATCCTACCGATATTGGTTTCTTTAAAAAATTGGGACCCAATCGAGAGTGTTTTTACAGGGAAAGACTATGTAAATCAGACAGTAATACATATTAATGGTTTGAAAAATTTAGAGAAAGATTTGCCGATATTGGCAAAAAAAGCTGAAAATGATCAGGCTGCTTTGCAAGAGTTAGAAAAAACTTTAAGAGAATTAAAACTAAATATAATAAATTTCAATGAACAAAAAACCTCAACACTATTTGGTGATTTGCCAAGTGAAATCAAAAGGAGGAACAACTTAATTATGAATGAGTTAGATAATTATTTGGTTCTAGTTGAAAATAACAATCCTAGATTATTAGATCAAACACAATTGATGCAAAACATCCATTATTTGACAGAAATTCTTGATGAAAATAATAATATTAAAGAGGATTGGAAAGATTCTAAGTAGATATTCCTAAGTATCAGTCCCCCCATTTACCTATATCTCGCCTATAGGAAGGATGGGTCTCTGAATAACCATTCAGCTGGAGCCGGGCATTCCTATAGTTGTTCAATAAGGAATATGCTTAAAAAGATTGTTGTGAATAAATGTTCTTATACTAACGGGTAGCTTAACTTGAATTCACTGCAAACTTGTGAATCGTTTCGTAAGAAGTTAATAAATTTTAATACTGTATAGAGTGGTTATATTCTATTATAGAAATCGAGAAAAAAAGGCTTAAAGTAATTGTAAAGAGTGTTTACTTCATATTGATAGAGTTATAAAACAAACTAAATGTTTATTTAATAAAAAAGGTTATAGAAATGGTACATTAAAAGATATATTTGCTGTAGTACTGGTAGCTGGGTGGAGGTTCTTTATGGATAAAAAATATCAGGTCTTTATTAGTTCTACATTCGCCGATCTTCAAGAGGCTCGTCAAAAAGTAATGGATACAATTTTGCAACTACATCAAATTCCTGCAGGGATGGAGATGTTTCCTGCCTCTGACGATGATCAGATGACTCATATAAAGTCGGAAATAAATAGAAGTGATTATTACATCTTAATTTTAGGGCATCGTTATGGTTCTATGTCTCCAGAAGGTATTAGTTATACAGAGATGGAATATGATTATGCTATTGAACAAGGAATACCTGTTTTAGCGTTCATAATAGATGAAAATGTTCCTGTGAGACCAGCTGATTTAGATGCTTCTACAGGTGCTAAGAGGAAATTAGAGAAGTTCCGTACTAAAGCACAGCGTAGTAAGTTGTGTAAGTATTGGAGTTCTCCAGAAGATTTGGCTACAAAGGTTTCTACGAGCTTATCACATTCTTTTACTATTAATCCTCGTATTGGATGGGTTAGGGGAAATCAAGCTGCTTCGCCACAAGTAGCAGAGGAGTTAGCTGCTTTAACGAGGGAAAACAGACAATTAAAAGTCGAACTAGAGGGTTTAAGAGTTGTAAGGAAACCTTCAATACTGGTTGTAATAAATGATTTAGAAGTAATTGAATTAAAATATATTCAGGTGTCTCCAAGATTCCTAGAGGAGCCAAAGAATCTTCTTAAGGAAGATGTACCTAATGAGTATCTAAAATTTATACGTGATAAAGATATAGATGACTACAATTCTTGGATTCCAAAAGGAATTGAAGATGTAAAAGAGTACAATGAAAAACTAAATCTTTTTGAAAAGGTTAATTCTACTGGGTTAGAATTTCAATTAACTTTGACTAATATAGGTACAATTACAGCTAACAATATTTATGTAGATATTGAGTTTCCTAGTTCTGTTACTGTTTTAGAGGGGAAAAAAGTGGACTTTTCTCAACCAGCTGTTCCTTCTTTAAAGCTTAATCCATTAAAAATGGCAAAAAAACTTTTCGAAAAGGAGCAGGCAAACAATAGCTCTGTACTAAAAGAGGGCATTTTTTCAACTTTGGGTGGAATATCTGGATATGGATTAAAAAGCACTACGAACCTAGTAGGGGGTAATCATTTTATTACTACTCATAGTTCTCCGAAAAAATTCTATGCAGATTTAGAGGGTAATGAAATTACGGTTGTATGTGATTCATTAATTCATACGAGAATGAGGACTACTTCAGATTCATTTGTTTTAATACCAAACGAACCAGGGGAATTTGAAATTAAAGTATCTGTAATTTGCGAGGAATACACGCAACCTGAAGAACTCATTATACCAATAATAATAAATGAAAATTAAAACAGCAGAGTGGTTCATATCTAACTCAACGGTCTTACAAGACACCATTAATAGCACAAAGCCTTTGCTACACAGTACAATGATTACTGTGGATTATGACTACAGCTATTTTCTAACTTTGTGAAATAATGTATTTAAAGTAAATGGGGCTTTAGTTAAAGAGTTTTATAATAGTATAGGTTCTATTTTCTGTTTAAGGCTAAAAACAACCAGATCAAGTTTCTGGTTGTTTTTATTTTATATAATCCACTTTTGAAACGAAGGAATCCTTAATAATCCTTTTTTAGTTAATTCTCTATATTTAATTTGGCACTTGATTGGTTCAATCTTAGTAATTTGTCCGTAGTTTCGATTACTTTTTTGTTTTTATATAATCTTATTCTATCTTCGTGGGACATAAACTCCATAATCCCTAGATACATACCATCCATCGAAGATAAAACCAATCCAAATTCATCTTTTCTTAATCCTGTGATCACCACATCTGAGTATTGATAATTAATAACTTTTAACCAATCGTAGCTGCGTTTATTAATCTGATAGAAGGAATCACTTCTCTTTAAAACAATTCTTTCTAATCCTTGTTCCTTTATAAGATCAAAATATTGTACACCAAACCCTTCAATAAACTGGGAAGTCACAATGTGTTTGTGCGAAATGTCCAATTTAAGAAGGAGATTCTTACGCTCTTTAAGGCTTAATCCAGCAACTTTTTCACCGTTGTAATAGATTATATCGAATACGCAAAATTGAATGAAATGATCGGATTTCTTGGACATAAAACGCTCCATAACGTCCTCGAATATAGGTTTTCCAGTATTGTCCGGGACAATTAGTTCTCCATCCAAACCGTTCCATTTGGTAGATTGAGATTGAGATCGCAAAGCTCAGGGAACTTTGCTGTTACTTCACTCTATATCAAGACCCAAACGTAAATTATCCCTAAAAAATAAAGGGTTAAACATATTATACATATACAATATGTTCAACCCTTTAATCATTAACTTTCGTCTATTTAGTCCTTATTAATATTAACTTCAGACCTTTTCTTCCTAGAGTATTTATAGATATTAAATCCAAAAATAACTATCAACATAAAAACAAGTACTTCAAAAGGTACTGAACTATGAAGGACTGAACCAGATAAGTAACTACCCAAAAATAAACCTATTAGTAGCCAACTAACATTATTAATAATTATCTACTCCTTTTTATTAAGGTGTACAAGAGGCTGGTACAGGTTGTGTACTAAAAAATTTACCACTCTCATTTATACTTTGAATTACATTTCTATTTACATTTGTCCATACAGTTGTTTTATTAAAGTATGGATAAGCTTGGCATTTATACGCATATCTCCATTGCTCTACCGTATAGTATAAAGTTGTTTGAGTTCCATAAAAAAATGCCACTACTCCTGTAGCCCAACCAATAGGATTATTTCCAGCAGCCATTGCTAAGATCGATGCTGCAGCACCAGCAGAAGTTGTTAATAGATTGATACTATAGTGCCATTTACCCATATATGTTCCACCAGTTGGTACTGCATTTATTGAAAGGTCAGTATTCTCTTTCTCAATTATTACATTTGTCTCCACACCATTAACTAAGAAGATGTCTCTGTCCGGGAGATATTCAACAATATCACTTAATTTTCCGTTTAGTTCAACTTCAACTATTATTGATCTATCTGAATATACAGTCTTATTAAAAGTCCAGAGCTCACCAGGTTTTATTTCAGCTTCTTCTGTAGTAATACTTTCAACTTTTTTCTCAGAGTTCTTTTTAGGTGCTTTTTTTATTTGACCTTCATGATTACTGGTATTGGCCAAACCATTCATTGGAATAAATACACCCATTGTACTAATAATAAGCGAACTAACAAAAATAAGATAAAGTAGCTTTTTCGTTAAATCCCTCCTTTTCGTAATGTTAAATTTTATGACAGTAAAAATGAAATTACCACAATTTTCTAATTTTTTTACTTTCTAACATTTTGTTTGCTTTCTTATGAAGAAAGGGAATCCATTATTTAAATAACTAGGTAGTTGATTGAAACTAGTAATCAGTGTCTCTTGATAATATGTAATAAAAGGAACTCACTCTTAATATGAAAAATTCCTCATATTAATTATAAACGCCAGGATAAACCTGACGTTTTGTTATTATTTTTATTTTACTGACTAGACTTTCTTATAGACCTCTGAATATGCGACTTTAAGCTGTTTCCTCAAGTCAGTGTTTTCAGTCTCTAGCTTTTTTACCCTTCGTCTTAATGACTCTATTAACGCATCCTTGTTTTCTTTAGTCATTTGCCGTCGTATTTGTTTTTTATTACTTGTTTTGTTTTGCTGTTGTCTTAAATTTTCAATCCGTTCCCGAAGGTTAGGGTGGTTATATAGAGTCGCTTTTGCTACTCCCGCTTCATTTGCAACGCTATTAAAATTAATGTACTTATTGGCTCTCACGAGCCGTTTTATAGCTTCATCAACTTTTTGAGTGGTGGCAGCCTTACGGTTCTTATGTACTAGTTTTAGATGTTCTTTGAGGTCGAAATTAGACATTATTTTCTTCCCGCTTCCGTTTTAGTCTTTCTAGTCGTCCAAATATAATGTGTCCGCCCTCGATAGTGGTTAAAATACTTGTATATCGACTTAAGTTCTTTTTATTCTTTTCTGCAACATCCACTCGCCCACGCTTTTCTAAGGCATCAATCGTCTTTATAGTTGTTTTAATCAATAATTCATATTTCTGTTTGTCTAAATCAGAAAAACCAATCGCTAGGTCCTTACATGGACTTCCACCGTTACAAGTTAAGCAAGGAGGTTCTTCTGAATAAGGACAGTTACCATTTATTCTTGCGTGGCAGCTTCCATATGGATTATCAATAGCGTTTAATTTATGATCACGCCATAACATTTCGAGTATATCTGTTGGTATTTCTCCATCTGGACTAATTTGTTTCATTTGGCCATTCATATCGAAGCTAAACAAACCCTGTTTCATAGCTTCTTCAAATACTCTTCGCTTGGTGCTATCTAATAATTTTGCGTACCGGACAGTCATTTCAGGAGAGGCATGAGCTAATAGTTCCTGAACTGTCAGTATATCAGCTCCACTATTTAACATTTTAACTGCATATGTGTGTCTGAACTGATGGAATCGAAAATGATAAATTTCGCCATTATCATCCAATATTCTTCGAGATTTCGCAAGATCGTTGAGTTTTTCACTTATCCAATTGTTTGAAAAGGGACGACCTTTTCTTACTCCTCTGAACCTAACAAAGATAAATCGATTTGGGTTGTTTTCTTCATTGCTATTCCTTTTTGATTTGTCTATTAACACAGCAAGAATATCTGCTAGTTCGTCATCTATAGGTACAGAGTGATCTTGTACATTTGTTTTGGAAATATCCGTTACTAATTGATATTTTCCATTCAATTTGACTAAACAGTCATGGTTAAGTCTTAAAGTATCAGAGATTCGCAAACCTGTTTTGAATGCTATCCAAATAATCGGTTGTACGTCCTCATGAAGATAACTTAAATTTTCAAATAACTGCTCTAATACACTATCCGGGATAAAATTCACTTTTTCTGACCTTCTTTTATATTTGGGTTTATCTTCTGGAAAAATAAGTACCCTAATATCTTTTTCTGGTGCTAAATCCGAATGAACCTCTTGTAATCCCTGAAGAAATTTTTTAACTGCTGAAACTGATTTTATTATATGGTGCCTCGAATATGTTACTCTTTGTTTAATCTTCACCTCCTTATTTAGTTTCTCTAGGTATTTTTCAATATGACTTCGATTTAACATGACCAAGTTGTTCCAGTCAGGTTCCATAGTAAAAATAAAATCCAAAAATGGAGGAATAAAACTCATATAGTTTCTAGCAGAACCCCATGTCAAATCATTTGACAATAAGCGACGTTTTAAATATTGTTTCGTTTCCTCACGGAATCTAAGATTCTTAATAACTGTAAAGTCAATTGTAGTATGACTTGATGCTTGATTAAAATACACACCATACTCTTTATACAGATTTTTAGCCTCCCAAACATCTTTTTCCCATTCATCACGAAAATCTATCAGTTTATTAAGCTCGGTAAGAAGATTTGATAAGTATTTAGCTTGTGGAGACTTAACTTTATACCCGTCCCGTTTGCTAATGTAAGTGGTTGATATTCCGTTCTTCTCTAACCAAAATAGCCACTCTCGGTTTGTCCTATCAATACCTAAATCAAATAAAGAGTTTAGATTAGGGTGTTTTTCATTTATAAATCGGTTAAATAGTTGAATGTTATTTGCTTGTCCAACAAACATAGTGTTCATAGTCCATTCATCTCGAAATATTTTTGTATATACAAAAAATTTAATTTCTAAATTTATTAGCTCGCTTATAAAGGGAAAATGTATTGTTTTTCTGTTAAACGTAGGTTTTTCTAAATAAAGTTTAAACTGAGAAATGGTACAGAAAAAATCGATATGCCAAGAATTCTCATATAAAAAATATGGATTATTGATATTCTCTTTTTGCTCATTCCCATCTTCATTAATATTTCGATTTACATACGACGATAGTTCATTTCTCATATAATCGTATATACTTTCAAAACCATGAATCAATAAAGGATTAGTACTCATTTCATGTTTCCTCCGGGATTATTATTTTTGTAAATCTTAAAAGCACCTTGAGCTTTTTCCCAATTATTTCGGATATCTTCTTTGGAAGGATGAAGGTACAGATTGATGGTTGTTTGTATATTGCTGTGACCTAGCCGTTCTTGAACTTGTTTAATATCACCAGTTTGATTGTAATAAAGAGTTGCATGCGTATGGCGAAATAGGTGGGGGTGAACAGAGATGTTGCACTTTTTCCTTAATCGTTTAAAGAGAGCTGATACATCTTGATAATCCATGCCCCGTCCTGCATTTTTTCCACGTAATTTTATAAAAACAAAATTCTTATGAATATCCATTTCATCTAAGATTTCGTATAAATAGTCATCATACAAATCCATTAATTCTTGCGAAATATATATTTCTCTTTCCCCTGTCTTCAACCTTGCTCCATTATCTAATTCTCCCCGATCAACTAAACGTATCCGATGACCATTTTTATGATCAAAAACGAAGTCCTCCAGATAGAGAGAAAGTAGTTCTCCAATCCTTAGTCCTGTTTCAAACAGAGTTTGTAAAAGCAACATATCCCTAATGTTACTAGTTGCTTTAATTAATTTCTGTACCTCCTCCTTTGTTAATGGTTTAATTTTTCTCCTCTTCTTTTTAATTTTCAAAATGTTCTTCTGTACCAATTTATTTTTATTCACATGGTAAAGGAAATCTTTATATTTTCTATGTCCACCAGTAAAAGACTGTTTCATAACTATATCCTCAACTGCTATATCCATTTCCTCATTGCGATATAAATAATTGTAAAAGCCTTTAATTGCAGTAAGGATAATATTTATTGTACTTTCTGTCTTTCTTGCTTTGGCGGGGTACAGAGGTGTAGCTTTTAGATTTACATGGGGATTTCTTAACCATGCTATAAACTCAACCAAATCCTCTAATTTAATCATCTTGTAGTCTAAGTTATTTTGTTTCAAGAAAACAAAATATTGTTTTAGTGCATAGCAATAGGTTTTTTGTGTATTTGAACTTTTTTCTGTAGCGTCTAAGTACTTTAAGTATTTCATTACAGGAATAACTGGAATTCCCTCTCCATCTACAAGTATGTATCTTTTTACATTATTATCTAAGTAAATCTCCTGAACCTTCATTCACTTCCCACCTTGGCTTTATAATTAATATTATTTTTAATGTATTATTGGTTAACCTCCCATCTAGACAAAGTATAGTAAACATAGTAGACATATTTTATAAGGACCATTTAACAAATTTAATATATTAAAAAAAGAGAATATATGCCCTTATAATAGACATAATATCCTCTTAAAATATTACTATAGTTAATCATTATTATGTCTCGTATACAAACGGACCTTATCCTGGAACTTGGTCCATATTAATCTAATTCCATCCAATTTTAACTATCTCCATAATATTGCACAAAAATGTTTTGTACAAAAATAATTGAGTGATAGATTATCAGAAAAGGATTTTAGAGTTTTTTTCCAAAATATGAATGTACATAAATCAACAGAATGATATTATAGGAAACATGACATATCCAATATTAGCGACTTTTGACAATATTGTACATAAATATCATTCATTGGAGGACAAATGGTCAATTTAAAACCGACAACCATAACTACTCTACAAATTTTAAATCTATTATGATTCCTGTTTGGATTGAATGGGGAACCTTGAGCGATGGCAAAGTCATTAAAAAGAAGTTTGCCGTGATTGCTTTAAAGAATCCTGTGGGGCAGCATGACTGACATCCACCTCATGGAAAGGTTGGACGAAGGAATTTGAGAGCGAAGACTCTGTGAGGCATGGGAGGGTTGACCTCCATGAGAAATGTGGACATCCACCAGTGCGATCATATTTTGACTCA
>NZ_JAKFCQ010000087.1:0-82213 GCF_036676585.1 Robertmurraya sp. | reverse complement strand
TGCGAATGAAACAAATGCCTTGGCAGAAATGTCTGTGGTTTCTACTGATAAATTAGATGTGATAAATGAGATAGAAAAAGATACTTCTATTTCTTCAGAGGCCAAGAAAAAGATCATTAGTGACGTATTGAATGGGCGTTGGTTCAGTGCAG
The DNA here is from genome assembly GCF_036676585.1 of Robertmurraya sp. Classification (NCBI taxonomy): domain Bacteria; kingdom Bacillati; phylum Bacillota; class Bacilli; order Caryophanales; family Bacillaceae; genus Robertmurraya; species Robertmurraya sp. The sequence continues at coordinate 82,061 of NZ_JAKFCQ010000087.1, read as the reverse complement.
AGCTTGATGAATTCTACGGAAACAAAAGCTTGTGGGTTGAATAATTTCTAAAAATTAATAAAGTTAAAAGTAGCACAGGTGAGTATTGCGATCTGTGCTATTTTTTTTCTACTTTAAAAAATGTAGAGCTCACCTATTTGATTTAGTTAATACCTAAGTTAAGAAATCTGGGATTAACATGATATACTTCCAACAATTCTGTGACAAGCCGCATACGATTTTTGCCTGATTACATAATAAGACCATTCTACAATGGAAAGAAGGGTGGTTTATTATGCCAAAAAAGATGTGCTTAATCATGTTTAGTGGCGAGTATGATAAGGCGATGGCCGCGTTGATTTTAGCGAATACGGCTCGTGAAATGGATGTGGAAGTGACGGTTTTTTGTACGTTTTGGGGGTTATTTATGCTACGCGAACCAGAGAAAATGACCATGGATGATAAGACCGCATTTGAAAAAATGTTGAATTTTATAACACCAAAAGGGGTGGAGGACCTTCCGTTATCGAAAATGAATGTTGCTGGGCTAGGAAAAAAGATGATGGGTCATATGATGGAAGATGACGATGCACCACCTCTTATTGCATTTTTAAAAGGGGCACGGAAAAAACAGGTGAGATTCTGTGCCTGTAAGCTATCAGTCGATATTCTTGGATTTAAACAGGAGGAGTTTTTTCCAGAAGTAGAGATTGTGGATGCAAAAGCGTATATGGAGGATGCATTGCAATCCGATATTCAATTATTTATCTAATGAGTTTGCCAATCCTGTGACAGTTTTTCTAGACAATTGCCCAATTCCCACCACTTTACATACGTTATAAAAGCCCTTTGTTTTAAGGAGGATTACCACATGTTGTATGTAAAGATTGGGAGCTACGAAAGGTCTTTTAACGGTAAACTCGAGTCCTATTTTACCCAATTTCGAACAGAAACGATAGGAACAAATCATATGATTACTACCCCTTTTGGTCTCAAACGAATGATTTATGCAGATTGGACAGCAAGTGGCCGGCTCTATCGCCCCATTGAAAAAAAGATCATCGATGAGCTTGGTCCGAATGTTGCTAATACTCATACCGATGTAAATTATAGTGGTTTGTTTATCACAGAAAGCTATAAGGAAGCTAAAAACATTATTAAAAAACATGTGAACGCAGGACCAAAGGATGTCCTACTATCAAGTGGGACCGGAATGACAGATGTCGTAAATAAACTACAAAGGATATTGGGATTACGAGTTCCTGAGAATGTTAAAAAGGGTCTCAAATTGGAAGGAAAAGACCGTCCAGTTATTTTTATCACCCACATGGAGCATCATTCGAATCACATTTCATGGGAGGAAACCATTGCGGATGTGGTCGTATTGAAACCCACAAAAGATGGGATGATTGATGTTGATGACTTAAAAGCGATGCTAAAAAAATATGAGAACCGTAAGCTAAAAATTGGTTCTTTTACAGCCTGCTCGAACGTTACAGGCGTTCAGACGCCCTATCACAAACTAGCAGCCATCATGCATAACCATGGAGGACTATGCTTTGTTGATTTTGCCGCATCCGCCCCTTATGTCCCGATTAATATGAATCCAGAGAATCAAGAGGAAAGACTTGATGCGATTTTCTTTTCTCCGCATAAGTTTTTAGGTGGACCAGGTTCGTCTGGGATATTATTGTTTGATTCGGACCTTTACCAAAATATGATCCCAGACCATCCGGGTGGAGGAACGGTTACTTACACGAATCCCTGGGGAGGTCGCCTCTATTTGAAAGACGTGGAAGAGAGAGAAGATGGGGGAACACCTGGATTTTTACAAACCATTCGCTCCGCTCTAGCTATTAGACTGAAAGAAAAGATGGGAACGCAACAAATCTTAGCAAGAGAAAAGGAACAGCTAGATATCCTGTTCCCTGCGCTAGGTAAAATAAGTCATTTACATGTATTTGAATCTCAGCAAGTAGATCGACTAGGCATCATTTCTTTTCATGTCGAAGGGATTCATTACAATCTTTTTACCAAACTACTAAACGATCGGTTTGGTATTCAAGTCCGTGGCGGCTGTTCCTGTGCGGGAACGTACGGTCATTATTTATTGAATATTGATAAGGGGACTTCCAAACAAATGAGTCATACGATTTCTAAAGGTGATCTGTCTTCTAAACCAGGCTGGGTAAGACTTTCGGTACATCCGATTATGACAAACGAGGAAATGTATGCCATCATTTATGCAATCGAGCAAACCGTAGCGAATATAAATGATTGGGCGAACGATTATATGTATGATCCTAACAAAAATACTTTTTATCATAGGAAAGAAAAGAATGGTAATGGAATGAAAGGGTTGAACTATTAAACCAGATATAAAGCTGTAGTCATTAGAGCAGAGGATGAACCTCTGCTCTTTCCATTCAATCTTGCATGGATCCTGCCTCACGGGAAGTCATTGCACCTTTTCCTTGGCTTACATCTTTTTGTATTTCTTTTTTAACCTTTTGAGTATTCGTTCCAGTGAATTCTGGTTTCATGATAGATTGAGTTTGTTGATTCTGTTGATTCTGTTGCATCATACTTCCTCCTTTATTTTGTTAGTCTGTTGTAGTGTTTACAAGAATATAGACGATAAATATATTTTTTAATGTTCCAACAATATTTCCAACGATAACTGAACGTGCCGACATTGGCTAATATTATCTAAAGAGAAATTCACTATCTCTTCGGCCTTTCTTAGACGATAGGTCAATGTATTCCTATGTATCTGTAGCTTCTTAGAGGTTTCTGTAATACTTTTGTAGTGCTGAAGGAAGGTTTGCAGTGTTAGACCATACTGGGTATTATTAGCATGGTCATATTCGATGAGTACGGTTATACCAGGATAAACAAAAACGTTCGACTGTTCTTGTTTTATCGCCGATTGAATCAAATGCTGGTGAACATAATCACTATATTTATAATAGGTCTTGGTTTCATCTCTTTTTTCACCTAGTTCATAGGCGATTACTGCCTGTCGGTAATAGATTGGGGTGTCCATTAATTCAAAATAGGTTTCGCTAATCGCTAATGGCAGTTTACCTTTAGAAAGAATACGTTTAGATGTTTCTAGAGAGTCTGCCAGTTTTTTTCCGAACAAAAGTAATACGATATTGCCGCGATGGTTAATAAGGTGGATATTAGGTATGTTTGTACGTAATTTGTCTTGGATTTGTTGGAGATTCGTATAACTGTTGGAAAGACTTAATGGAACAACAAGTATGGAATAAGGGCCCCTCAATCTCAAGTTGATAGTAGTGCCAGCTTGTTCAAGGGATTCCTTCGATGTTACACCTCCATCTAATAGATTGGCAAGAAAGGTTTGTTGCATGATAAGAGAATCATAGTTGGAGGAGTTATTATTAATTAGCAAGTTCCTGAACATAACGCATAGAAGATTGGTAATTTCGTAATCAGCTTCGATAAAAGGGCGATTATACTCCAGAACGCCGAGATAACCAAATACATGATTTCCGTCCATGATGACTCCTGATATCCTCGGAATCTCTTCTGCCCAACTCCAATTTAAATAAATGGGTCTCGTGCTTTCCAATGTTTTCTTTCTCGTCATATCTGCTTCGAGCAGCATGATGTAATCCTGATGTAAAAAACGTTTTTCGTACAGGCAATCCCAAATGGGGTCATTCAGGGTTTTATATGGAACCATGTCAATTAACCGAAACGTAGAACTGGTTAGAACAACAGGATTTCCCAAAAGGTCATAAGCTGTTTGGAGCAGGGAAGATACCGTCATTTCTTTTCCTGAGATGGTTTCGTGAAACAGTCTTTCCTTTGCATCCTTGACGATCACTTCTTGTTTCAAGATCTCTTTTGTACGATCCATCATTTCTTTCAATTGGTTATTTGGCACAAAGATTAGATTCATGTTTTTCAAAGGGGAGTATCCTTCATCGCTATTTTCAATCATGAAATTGAGAAGCTTAGAGGACTGACTAGTTGATGGTTGAATAAGAGATTTGCAGATATATAAGGTGTTTGAATCCCATTCGGTAAACTCATTATTTAAGAATTCAATCCGATGGATAGGATATGTTGGATCAGTAAATTGGGAGGTTAACCCGGTTATGTTCAAATGTTCAAAAAGCTGTAATATATTCATCTAATACTCCTCCAGAATAGAAAAGCTTGTGATTACAACGTTCGTGTACTCTGGTTGTGCAAGACGCACAACTACATTAGCAGCACTTGTTCTAAGTATACATTGTTCACTACTGAGCATGTCAATATAATCGAGATAAATCTATGAGTCAAAAACCTTTATAAGTTTGTTTCATTTAAAGGAGGACTTAATAAAAAAGGAGTTGCTCAATATGTCACAAAGTTTTGAAGTGCTGTTTACCCCATTTAAGATTGGAAAGATGGAAGTTAAGAATCGGATTGTTATGTCACCCATGGGTACCAACTCAGCTGAGAAAGACGGAAGAATCTCAGAAGACGAAATCACGTACTATGAAACACGAGCACGTGGTGGAGTAGGAATGATCATTATGGGTTGTCAGTTTTTGACTCATGAGTTAGCTCAAGGGTCACAGGAAGGAGTTCTAGAAGATGACATTGTCATTCCAAGATTAACAGATTTGGCAGAAGCTGTTCAAAGATATGGGACCAAAATAATTGCTCAACTCAGCTGTGGGACTGGAAGAAATGCTTTTCCAAACATGTTTGGAGAACCCCCAGTATCTGCATCAGCCATCCCTTCCACTTTTAATCCAGATCTCTTATGTCATCCGTTGAGTGTGGAAGAAATTAAAGTCATTATGAAGCAATTTGCTGCATCCGCAAAAAGAGTAAAAGCAGCAGGGATTGATGGAATAGAAATTCATGGGCATGCAGGTTATCTAATCGATCAGTTTATGTCTCCGATTTGGAACAAAAGGGAAGACGAGTACGGAGGAACGCCAGAAAAACGGATGAAATTTGCCGTAGATATTGTTCAATCTATTCGTGAAGCAGTGGGACCAGATATGCCTATTTTATTCCGAATATCTGTGGATCATCGATTTAATGGGGGACGGACTTTAGAAGAAAGTATGAAATTACTACAAGTATTAGAAACTGCCGGTGTAGATGCGGTGGATATTGATTCTGGCTCTTACGAAACCATTGATTATATCTTCCCACCATCCTATTTAGGAGATGCCTGTATGGCCTATGTTTGTGGGCCTGCGAGGGAAGCGGTTTCTATCCCAATTTTAAACTCTGGTAATCACACGCCTGAGTCAGCAAGAGAACTAATCCAATCAGGTCATGCTAATTTTGTGATGTTTGGCCGTCCACTAATTGCCGATCCCGACCTACCAAATAAACTATTGGAAAACAGACGGGAAGATGTTCGACCTTGTATTCGTTGTAATGAGGACTGTATTGGAAGAATCGCAGGGCGCTTAACAAAACTAAGTTGTTCGGTAAATACACAGGCATGTAACGAAGTGCGTTTTGCCATTGAGAAAAGTCCTTCTCCTAAGAAAGTTGTGGTCGTGGGAGGAGGCCCAGCTGGAATGGAAGCGGCGAGAGTTGCAGCAATGAAAGGTCACACAGTTACCCTGTTTGAGAAGGAAGCCATTCTAGGCGGACAGCTTGCCAGTGCAGCTACCCCACCTTTTAAAAAGAAGTTGCGGGAATTAATTACCTGGTATGAGGTTCAGCTTAAAAAACTCGGAGTGACTGTTTCTATGAATACAAAGCTAGAAGCTGATGATCCTGTGTTAGAGGAAGCGGATCATATTATCGTTGGATCAGGGGCCGTTCCGGTTGTACCACCAATTGATGGAATTAATAATGAAAATGTAGTAGGAGCAATCAATGCCCATTTAGAACGAGATCTAGTTAAAGGAAAGAACATTGTCATCACTGGTGGGGGATTAACAGGCTGCGACCTGGCTCTCGAACTCGCAATGGAAGGGAAGAATGTTACGATCGTGGAAATGCAGGATAAAATGGCTCCGGATCTATTCTTTATCAATGCTGCTTCATTAATGCCAATGCTAGAGGTACATAAGGTTAAACAATTAACCAACCATAAAGTATTAGCATTTGAAGAGAATGGCTTAAGAGCATTAAATGACAATGGTGAAGAGGTATTCATTGAAGCAGATACCATGATTACGGCTTTCGGAATGAGACAAAATACATCGGTGAGCAATGAAATAAGCAAAAAATATCATACGAAAACTCGCCAGGTGGGTGATGGTGTTTCTATCGGAAAAGTTGGAAATGCGGTACGTTCAGGGTTCTTCGCTGGAAGTACAATAGCATAGGCAAAAACATAGGGAGGGTTCTCTTGCTTCTAAAGGTGTTAGGAGCGTAGGGGAGAAATATAGACCTAATTGAAGAGCATTGTTTAGAAGAATATGTTTGATCTACTGTACATACGGCTGCTTAATGCAGCCTTTTTTTTCGCCTCCTAGATAAAGTATAAATCTCCTGCTATTCAAAATAATAATAAAAAAGGACGGTGCATAGGTGAAAAGTGAACAATTAGATTTGCTTGATAAAATCATGAAAGCCGAGATAAAACAAAACACTAGATGGATAGAATATTGGGAGACTTATTCTCATTTTTTCACATGGCAATTTTGGGTTGTACTCGCTATGTTTATCATTCCTCTGATTTTAGTCATATTATTTATTGACCGAAGAAAAATATTCCAGATTGGATTTTATGGATATAGCGTCCATGTATTTTTTACCTATACGGATTTAATAGGAACGAATCATGGGCAATGGATATATCCTTATAAACTTCACCCTTTCATTCCCTCAAGTTTGACACTTGATGCTTCATTAGTACCAGTAATCTACATGATGCTTTATCAGTATACATTTAATAAAGGGAAAAATTATTACATATGGATAACAGTCCTATGCCTAACTTTAGCGTTTATATTTAAACCACTTATGGTGGGAATTGGTCTATTCCATTTTCGTAAGAAAGAAAATTTCTTCATTCTTTTTGTAGGGTATGCTGTTGGCGCTCTTATTTCAAAATGGATCACAGACCTATTTATCTATTTGAAAAGAACTTCAAAATTTAGTTTGTACCGAGGGGAGTAAAACAATAGGTATTATTGTTTGTCCTAGAACAGGTTATTTCCAGAATTAGTGGAAACAGTGAACTAAACGATCAGTTTACAACAAAGCACTTTAACAAAACCACCTCGGTTATAGCTAAAAGTTATAACGAGAGATAGATATATAGTGTTACGTTATAATGATTTTCCTATGCTACACTGACCTTAGATCAGAAAATTAAGAGTATTTAAAAGAAAGAGGGAGATCATTTATGACAAAAACACTAGTTAAAGCACCATTTCGAGCGGATCATGTAGGTAGTTTATTACGACCTGAGAGAATTCATCAGGCTAGAAGAGATTTCCAAGCAGGCAATCTGACTGCACACGAACTACACGCAATTGAAACGGAAGAAATTAAACACATCGTTGACAAGCAAATCGAAGTCGGGCTACAAGCTGTGACAGATGGAGAATTCCGTCGTAGATTTTGGCATACCGATTTTCTCGAACATTTACATGGTGTAGAGGGCTATGTTCCGGACCATGGATTTGCATTCAAGGGAGAGGAAACGGAAAGATACGATGTGCGTGTGACCGGGAAAATCTCGTTTAACCAAGATCACCCTCATATCAAAGAATTTATCGAATTTAAAGAAATTGTAGGAGACCGTGCAGTTGCCAAACAAACGATTCCAAGTCCAAACCAATTATTTAATGCGGGTATTCGCAATCTAGATATTTATCCAGACCTTGAAGAATATACAAATGATATTATTCAAACCTATAGTGATGCCATCAAAGCTTTTTATGATGCTGGCTGCCGTTACCTACAGCTAGATGATGTATACATTGCTGGTCTAAATGCACCGAACATTCCATTTAATGATAGTGGGTATTCCCGTGAAGAATTAATTGATTTAGCTCTTCGTGTGGTGAATGGAGTATTAGAAGATAAACCGGAAGATCTTATTGTAACCACTCACCTTTGCCGTGGAAACTACCGTTCGAAATGGGCATTTGAAGGTAGTTACGCGAAAATCGCCCCAACCTTATTTGCAAAAGAAAAAGTCAATGGATTTTTCTTAGAATATGATGATGATCGTTCTGGAGATTTCGGTCCATTGGAATACATACCAAATGGTGGAGCACAAGTAGTGCTAGGTGTATTCACATCAAAACATGGGGAATTAGAAGATAAGGAAAATATTAAAGCTCGTGTAGAAGAGGCAACAAAATATGTGCCATTAGAGCAATTATGTATTAGTCCTCAATGCGGCTTTGCTTCTACGCATCACGGAAATATTTTAACCGAGGAAGAGCAATGGGCCAAGCTGAAATATATTGTAGATATTTCTAAAGAGATCTGGGGATAAGATTTAAACGAACACCTTTTGGCGGGTGTTCGTTTTTTATAATATCGGAAAGGGTATTTAGTTCATATTATCTGTGTTTGGACCTGAAATTGTCGATGTAAGAATTAACAGTCAAAAATGAACCAATCAAGAATAATACTATTCCTGTTATACTAGTAGGATACAATAGTTCCCACATATAAACCCCTCCTTGTTTATATCGTATTAAGATGCTTTGTTATTTAAAATAATATCATGTTGAGATATAATTAACAACATAAAAAGAGTGGATTCCTTTTATCAAAAAATGTTTTGATTCAGGTAACCTCAAAGGGTTTTGAGTGATTAGAAAAACGACAACCTAAGCGCATTTCCAAATTTTAAGGAGGGTATAATTATGAAACATCTTATTGATGAGTATAAAGAAAGTTACAACAAAATGGTTACGGAAATGGAAGGTTTAACGAAAGAGCAAATCTTATATAAACCAAATGAGAATAGCTGGAGTATAAGGGAAATTATCATACATGTTACGGATGCCGAACTCGTGCATGTTCATCGAATGAAGTCAGTTTTATCAGAAAATAATCCTATACTTACTGCCTTTGATCAAGATGCATGGACATCTAAATTACAGACACAATCCCTTGATCATAAGCTGTATCTTACGTTGTTAGATGCTATGATTAATAGTTTTATTCCTATTTTAACTAAATTAGACGAGGATGATTTTTTGCGTGTTGGTACGCACAATGTAGAAGGAGAATTTACTTTTAAAGAGTTGTTAGAACACTCTATAGAACATATCCAAAACCATGTAGAGCAGATTAGAAAGATAAAGAAAGTATTTTAAAATTTTTGAAAAAGGTAACGACTGGTAAAAAATATATATAAATATTTATTTAAAATTTGATCCTAATCAAATCCCTTTTTAAAAGAAAGTAATAGAATATACCTATTATCAAATGAAGGAGGAACTACATGGTAAAAGCCTAGAACTTGAACCCCACGTAAAAAAACAGCTAGGTGTGAATAAAAAAACAATAAACAGACTGGAGTATATCTTATTATTCTCAGAAGTCTCGTAGAAGTGTATCCCTCACATGTTAGATTAGATGCCTTAGAAAGTGTAATCCTTTCAGGGCATTTTTTTATAAAATCAAATGACACAACTTTATTTTGTGAAGACAGAGATTAGTTCTTTTTAAATAATGAAAGGTTGGTGTGAAATAATGTTATATCGAGTAACTTTATATGTTCTAGGAATCTGCTGTTTAGATAGCTTATCTTCCATTAAGAAAGAAGTTGAGGGATTAGTTGGGGTAATTTCCTTTAAAGGGTATTCCCCAAAGGGAAAGATAGTTATTGAATTCAAACCTAACTCCTTATCTACTTCGGATATTGTTAGTAAGGTTGAAGATCAAGGTTTTGCGGTAATCAAGAAAGTACAGAGAGAATTTTTCCAGGAAATATATAATTAATTCAAGTTTCTTATTCGTAAGTAGGTATAGTATCTTTTTAAAACAAAAAGAAGTACCCTAATACAAACGTAACGCTGTTAAGAGAGTGGATTTGATTTTGTGGTAAATTAGAGAGTAACTAGTAATCTTTTCTTAGTAAGATATTTTTAAGGTACAAGGAAATTGAAAAATTTTTAGATTGGAAGGAGACTACTTGCATGCCATTAGAAATTGTCCGCCACGATCTAACAAAGATGAAGGTAGATGTGATTGTAAACGCTGCAAACACAGAATTAAAAATGGGTGGAGGTGTTTGTGGAGCAATTTTTCGTGCCGCCGGTGTGGATGAGTTAACACAAGCGTGTGAGGAAGTAGGTGGGTGTCCGGTTGGCCAGGCTGTCATAACAAAAGGGTTTCATTTGCCTGCCAAATATATCATACATACACCAGGGCCTGTTTGGAAGGGGGGATCTCATCAAGAATCAGAACTGCTGAAGAATTCTTATGCTCATTCTCTAGAGCTAGCGAAAACAAATCAATGTGAGTCCATTGCCTTTCCACTGATTTCGACGGGTATCTATGGGTATCCGAAAGAAGAGGCGTTACAAATTGCCGTTTCTACCATTAGTCAATTTCTATTGCAACATGACATGCTTGTTTATTTAGTTGTGTTTGATCAAACTTCCTTTGGGTTAAGTCAAAAGCTATTCTCATCAATCTATGAATATATTGATGAACATTATGTTGAGGAAGTAGAACTGACCTTTCATCGACGACAAGAGCGATTCATCCTAGAAGATTTGCAAGAGTCTGTGACTAAACCAGAAGATTTTTACGAAAAAAAGAATGAGCCTATACTAGAAAATAGTCTAGCGCATCTTGTGGATGAACTCGATGAGTCCTTTTCGGAACGTTTGCTTCGGCTGATTGATGAAAGAGGAATGACGGATGTCGAGACCTATAGAAGGGCGAATATGGATCGTCGCTTGTTTTCAAAAATTCGTAATAAAGTAGATTACTCCCCTACAAAGAAAACAGCCCTTGCCTTTGCTATTGCTTTACATCTAAATGTCTACGAAACCAACGATTTGCTGTCTGCTGCAGGATATACGTTGTCGCGTAGCAGTAAATTAGATGTCATTATTGAATTTTTCATCCAACAAGGCAATTATAATATTCATGAAATCAATGAAGCTTTATTTGCTTTTGAACAACCTTTACTAGGGGCGTAAATGTCGCTTTTGAAGCGACCATATCTTTTTCAAATCTTGGTATCCTTCATATATAAATAAATGAAGTGGAGGAAAACAAGGATGAAAAAGAATGTAACAGAAGTGGTGTTTATCCTAGACAAAAGTGGGTCAATGGCGGGGCTTGAAACGGACACAATCGGTGGCTATAATTCGATGCTAAATAAGCAAAGAAAAGCGGAAGGAGAAGCATTTGTCACGACGGTATTATTCAATCATCAGTATGAACTCTTGCATGATCGAATCAACGTAAGAGGCATATCTCCCATCACCGAACGTGACTATGAGGTAGGGGGAACGACAGCCTTACTGGATGCAATCGGCTTTTCCATCCAAAAAATCGGTAATGTCCAAAAGTATACAAGTGAAGAAGAGAGAGCCGATAAGGTCCTATTCGTCATTACAACCGATGGCATGGAAAATGCCAGTCGTGAATTTTCTCCAGATAAAATAAAGAAGATGATCAAGCATCAAAAAGAGAAATATGGATGGGACTTCATCTTTCTAGGCGCGAATATTGATGCCATTTCAACGGCTGCACAGTTTGGAATTGAGGAGGACTTCGCGGTTGACTACCATGCCGACAACATTGGAACAAAATTAAATTATGAGATGGTAAGTGAGGCCGTAGTCAAGCTTCGAAGCGGAAAGAACATTGATCGGAGCTGGAAAGAAGGGATTGAGCGGGATTATCAGGGGCGTTTGAGAAACAAATAGGAAAATTCCAAGTTGAAGCTTTTTATAACCGTAAATAAGTTATCCGGAGAAGGGACATAGGAGATACCGACTTCTATGTTCCTACTATTAGATTTTTTACATCCATGAACGAAACTTCTTAGATTGATAAAAATAAGGAGTGAATAAAATGGAGTTAATAAAGGCTGAGCATTTGAAAACGAAATTTGAAGTAGAAGGAAGTTTTTATAATATAGAGATTGGTAGTAAAGTTTTCGAGTGTAGAAACTATGCTCAAGTATATCGAATTGATAGTAAAAATAATCAATGGTATGATGCTATTTTCGTATTAGCTAATCCGGGATTATGTACTCCAAAACAATCATCATATGAAATTCCACATTTATCTATTGAAGAATCCTCAGTGAATTATACTCTCGCTAAAACAGACAATACCCAATACCAAATCATGCGTTTTATGCAATTAAAGAACTGGAACAAAGTATTATTAATCAATCTTTCTGACATGCGTGCCGGAAATCTAAATGAATTTAGGGGGAAATTAAACGAAGCGAAGAAGGCAGGATTTGAAAGTCATAGCATCTTTTCCTTTAAGAGTTAATGAGTTAAAAAAAATCATCGCCCAATGTACTGGCCAGACTATTTTGGCTTGGGGCACTGATCCAATTGTAAAACAATTAGCCAATCGTGCTTGTGATGTGCTACCACAAGAGAGAATTATAGGAATGAAACACGAAAAAGCACCCTTTTATTATCATGCTAGTCCCACTCCATTAAAGGGGAAGATCAGGTGGTTAGAATATATGAATGAGAGGATTTCTTGATATTAGACCAATTTGATTCATATCCAACCGAAATAACTTGACAGGAATTCCGGTAAAAAGTACATGAAAACGGTTTATTTGATATTTATTAAATAATCATAAAAAATTAAACTTAATTTAATTGGGAGAAATGAATTTACAAAGGCATAGCTACTTAGAAAAAATAGCCGTTAAGGTATATGAAAAAACAGTCAAAAAAGATATTTAGGAGTGGAATGAATGAACGTGAAATGGTGGCAGACAGCAGTAGTTTATCAAGTATATCCGCGCAGTTTTCAAGACAGTGATGGTGACGGGATAGGTGATTTAAGGGGAATTATTCGTCGATTAGATTATTTAGAAAAACTTGGGATTACTGCTATTTGGTTAAGTCCTGTTTACAAATCACCGAATGATGACAATGGCTATGATATCAGTGATTATCAAGATATTATGACGGAATTTGGCACAATGGATGATATGGATGAATTAATCAAACAAGCAGATCAAAGAAATATCAAGATTATTATGGATTTGGTCGTCAACCACACATCCGACGAACACAAGTGGTTTATTGAATCTCGTAAAAGTAAAGACAATCCATATCGTGATTACTATATCTGGAGAGATCCGGTAAACGGTGAAGCTCCCAATTCTTTAAAATCAACATTCAGTGGTTCTGCTTGGGATTTTGATGAAGATACAGGTCAATATTATTTACACTTATTCAGTAAAAAGCAGCCAGATTTAAATTGGGAAAATGAAAAAGTTAGAAAAGAAGTTTGGGATATGATGAATTTTTGGTTGGAAAAAGGTGTTGGCGGATTCCGGATGGATGTCATTGATTTAGTAGGTAAAATTCCTGATAAAGAAATTACAGGAAATGGACCGAAATTGCATGATTATTTACAAGAAATGAATCGAGAAACCTTTGGTAAATATGATGTTTTAACCGTGGGAGAAACATGGGGGGCCACTCCAGAGATTGCGAAGCTATATTCTGATCCAAAACGCAATGAGTTATCCATGGTCTTTCAGTTTGAACATATAGGCTTAGATCAACAACCTGGGAAAGAAAAATGGGATCATAAACCTCTAGAAGTAAATGAGCTAAAACAAGTTCTTAGTAAGTGGCAAACAGCTTTAGGGAATGAAGGCTGGAACAGTTTGTTTTGGAATAATCATGACCTTCCAAGAATTGTCTCTCGATGGGGAAATGATACAACCTACCGTGTGGAAAGTGCAAAAATGTTCGCGATTTTACTTCACCTTATGAAGGGAACACCTTACATCTATCAAGGGGAAGAAATTGGAATGACCAATTATCCTGTCAATGATATTAGTGAAGTTGAAGATATTGAAAGTGTGAACATGTATCACGAACGTTTGGCGAATGGATATAAGAAAGAGGATATCATTGCTTCCATCAATTTTAAAGGGCGTGATAATGCGCGGACACCGATTCAATGGGATCGAACAGAAAACGCGGGTTTCACAACTGGAACACCTTGGTTACACGTAAATCCAAACTATCAAGAAATTAATGTAGAAGCTAATCTGGAAGACCCAAATTCTATTTTTTATTGTTATCAAAAATTGATTCAATTAAGAAAAGACCATCCAATTATTGTTTGGGGAGATTATGAACTGGTGACGGACACACCGGAACAAGTGTTTATGTATCTAAGACATTTTGAGGGTAAGACTTGGAGTGTAGTAGCCAACTTTGGTGAGCAAACGAAAACCTTACAACTTGAGCATTTTGGTCAGAGTAGTGATGTCGTAATAAGTAATTACGAAAGAACTTCCGTTAATTTTCAACACCTTGAATTAAAACCATATGAAGCATTTGCTGTAAAGTTGTAATTACTTTTTAAATGAATAGCAAAAGAAGTGAAGCGGTGAGGCGGGATAGAGTGTTTCATTGCTTTTCTCATTTTAGGGATAAGGAGGAAGCAGATGATGAAAGATCAAGTTGTAACAGTAGGGTTAATTGGTTTAGGAGGAATGGCGAATGCGCACCGCCGCATGATTTCCGAGTTAGATCAACTATCATTGATTGCTCTTTGTGATGTGAATCAAGACCTCTTAAAGAAAATAGGTGAGGAGGAAGGAATTAGCGAGGAGATGTGTTTTCATGAGATGGAAGCCTTAATATCACATCCTGATGTTGACGCGGTTATCTCAATTGTGCCTAATCACTTACATGCTAAGGTGATAGAGTTATGTATTCACTATCAAAAACCGGTTATGGCTGAAAAACCTTTTACACTAAACTTTGCCGAAGCTGAGAAATTGGCAGTTTTGTATGAAAAACAGCCCATTCCTTGCATGGTTGGATTCTCTTACCGCTATATTCCGTCTTTTCGCTATGCAAAAACACTACTAGAAGAAAATAAAATTGGTACAATCCGGCATATTAATGTGCGATATCTGCAATCATTTGGAGCACCTTTATATGAAGTTCCATACACCTGGCGTTTTAACCAATCTATTTCTGGTACAGGAGCACTGGGGGATTTAGGTGCTCATATGATTGATAGTGCTCGATTCTTTATTGGTGAGTTTCAATCGGTATCCGCACTTATGAAAACATTCATACATGAACGGAAAGACCCAATGAGTGGAGAAATGAAAAAAGTGGATGTAGATGACTATGCTAGTTTTCATGCAATTCTAGAAGAAAATGTGATTGGACATTTTGTCACGACAAGAAATGCGGTTGGATCAGAAAATCAGCATGAAGTGACCATTTACGGTGATAACGGTACGATTCACATTAATTGTGAACGCCCGAATGAGATCGATATTTGTTTCAAAGATGATACAAACAATAAACCTGTTTTTAGGACCTACGATGTCCCAGAAAACTATAAAAGACAACAACTTGAGGATTTTGTGGACGTAGTCACGTTCAATTCCAAACAGGGGATACCTACCTTTTATGATGGCTATCAAAATCAAAAAGTAATAGAAAAAATAATTCAATCTGCAGAGAGTGGACAAACAGTAAGAATCGACTAGCTGCTTTTATATCATAAAAAGACCGATTGGTAAAATCCTAGAATATGGGATTCTATCAAACGGTCTTTTTCATTCTATGAATTAAAGTAAGAAGATACTTATACTTAACATGAATTTACTCAGCTAACTTTTGGAATAGTAAGTGTCACGGTTGTTCCCTCCATCCATTTACTTGTATAAGCTAAGCCATAATCAGTTCCATAAGTAAGTTGCACACGATGGTGAACATTTTGGACCCCATAGCCTTTCGTTTTAGTAGTTAGAATGGATTCTAACATTTCAAGATCCATACCACACCCATTATCAGAGACTTTAAAGATGAGACTATTATCTGTTTGTTTTGCTGTGATGGTTAATACCGCTTTTCCAGGACTTTCTTTATGATCAATCCCATGATTAATAGCATTTTCAACTAAAGGTTGTAAAAGAAGATTCAGCATGGTGTAATCCAAGATCTCTTCGTCAATTTCGCAACGAACATCAAAGGAGTCAGAATGCATCATTCGCTGAATTTGAATATAAGATGTTGTGTTTTCTAGTTCCTCTCTGACGGAAATCGTATTTTTCCCTCTATTTAATGTGGTTCGATAAAATGTAGAAAGAAGTTGAGCCATCTTACTTATGTCTTCTTGTTCAGCTATAATTGCCTTGCTGTTAATAAGGGAAAGGCTGTTATAAAAAAAGTGTGGGTTGATCTGAGCTTGAAGAGCTTTCATTTCATATTGTTGTTCGGCGATTTTACTTTTATAAACTTCATTAATCATTTCCTGTAGTTTATGAACCATATTGGTAAATCGCCTAATTAGGTTCCCGATTTCATCCGTTGAAGAATTTGTAACGGTTACAGATAATTCGCCTTTTTCGATCAGTTCCATATTCTTCTCTAGCTTTTCTAAAGGTCGAACGGTAATTCGGGAGAGATAGTAGATGGAAAGAAACAAAGTCAATACACATAACAAAATCACGATAATAACGGTGACAGTGATCTTATAAGTAGAAGCATAAATGGTGTCCAATGGACGATATAGATATGCAGTCCAATTATAAGAGCTTAATGAGGACTCTTTATATACAAAATCCTCCGACAGAGAACCATCATTTAATTTTTTTTGGAATTCGTTTGTTGTTAATTCATATGAATCATATGCTTCCTGAAAATTTTGGATGGTATATACAGGTTTATTATATTCATCAAGGATGACTAAACCATAATTGTTTTCAAATAAACCAGACATGCTTTCAAAGACATGTTCGTAATCAATATCTATATACACTACATTTGTAATACTATGATTTCGATCAAATATTTGGGTGACTACTTCAAAAGTCCGATCCGCTGCGGAAACAACAAATTTTGGAGTAGACGTTTCTAATATTTGATCAAACCAGCTTTTTTGTTCAATGGTTGTTAGTGGGCGAAGAATATCACCATGTGCATGCATTGGATTGTCACTAAAGATAGTGATGGTATTAATTTCGCTGTATAAAAAATGAGTGTTTAAGGATAATGGGTCTAGTATGTCTCGGTAAAACAAATACATCTCATAGGAATTGTCATACTCAGAAGTAACTCCTCTCTTTACATCTTCATTCCAAACAATTTGGTTAATCACATTTGTATACGTATTAACTTTGTAATCGATACTTGAAACTGCCTGGTTTAAGGACTCCTCTAACACTTCACTTTCTCGATTGATTAGTATATTTTGAATTTGATGATAACAGTAACTCCCCAATACGACGACAGGAAGGATACTTGATAGAAGGCATATAAATAGAATTTTACTTCTGAATTTCAAATTTTTGAACCAAGCTGTCATTTTCCGCATAAGAATCTTCTCTTTCTATTGCTTTTTCATCTGGCGGTATTTTTCAGGACTTGAGCCGAAATGTTCCCGAAAACTTCGAACAAAATAGGATAGATTATGATAGCCTACCTTTTTACATATATCAGTGATTTTCATATTTGTATTATTAAGGAGATCTTTTGCATTTTCCATCCGAAGACTCTTAATGTATTTATTAATTCCACAGCCCGTTTCTTGTATGAAAATTTCGCTTAAATAACTAGGGGACAAGTACACTTTTTCAGCTAGTATATTCAAACTTAAGTCATCTCCATAGTGCTCAGTAATATATTGCTGAACGAGATGAATGACGTGTTTAGGAGATTGTTCTTTTTTCTCTAATTTTTCTATCACTTCATCCTGAACATTGACTAAAATCGTTTCAATTTCAGAAAAATGCTGACAAGAAAAAATAGCTTCCATCTTTTTATTTATCAATTCCTTGTTATAATGAGGCAGCTTCTGACAAAGTGTCTGCAATAGCTTTGAAAAGAAATAGCGGACATAAATATGGGAAATCCCCTGTTTTGCATGATATTTTTGAAATAGAAGTTTCATGTTTTGTTTAAAGGTAACAATATCTACTAATTGAATTGCTGTTTGTATCCTCTGGAGGGTATGTTCATCTTGTTCAAGATACTCATTGCTTTCTCTAGTTGAGGCATCTATTGGATAGATATAGGTATCAGAATAGAAGAAACGATCTTCTAGATACTGTTCCAACTCTTCAAATACTTTAGGCAACTCACTTGGAGAAAAGGATTCATTACTGAAAGATATATAACAATTTACTCCATAAGTGGAGTAGACCTGTTTTTGGATCTTTATTGCCATTTCTTTATATTCCGTATGTTTTTCCTTTTTCCCAAATAACAACAGGATTTGAAACGCATTCAAATTAATAAAATCGCACGGATAATCTGGGATCATTTTCTTAATTTGATTATAAAAGAAAAATGTATCTTCTTCCTTTGGTAATCGATCAAAAAATGGTTCTTCAAACTGCATTAACATTAAGGAAGTATAATGATGTAAAAAATCAAAATTCATAGTGGGATATTCATTCTTTAACAAATCAATAGGTGTTTTATTAATTAGTCGATATAAAACATGAGTTTTAAGAAATTCGGTATTTGCTTCTCTTAATTCATGTTCCTTTTCTTCTTTTTTTATATTTTGCAAAACAGTTGAAATAGTATTCTGAAATTCATCCGGTTTTACTGGTTTCAATATATAATCTACAGCCCTTAATGATAGTGCCTTCTTGGCATAATAAAAGTCATCATGACCACTGAAGAATATAATGTGAAGGTTAGGATAAAGCTCTCGAGCCCTCGTTGCTAATTCAATTCCATCAACAAAAGGCATTTTTACATCTGTAAATAATATATCTACAGGCTGTGTTTCTAATAGAGAAAGAGCCTCTTTTCCGTTAGAGGCTTCGTCTATTACAAGTTGAAAATTGTACTTATTTAGAAGGAATCGAATAACATTCCGTTCGTCTCTTTCATCATCTATTATCAAGATACGATACATTGTTGTTACCTCCACGTATAATTCATGTTGATTATATCATTGTGATTTCCTTTCTTATACTCTGTACTAAAAGTTCCGGAAAAAAGTACATGAAAACGTTTTTTTAAATATTTAGGATTATGCTAGTATCACTTAAACTAAACGTAAGCTTAATTCAATGGCCAGAAATTAAATTGGTCAGAGACAAATAAAAGTTGGAGGGGTCATGATGAAGAAGTATAGGGCATTATTTAAACGTGTGACAACACTTTCTATTGCGTCCATGCTCACAGTTTCTTTAGCAGCATGTGTTGATTCATCTTCACAGCAAGAAAGTGCGTCAACAACAGAAGATGGAAAAACCGTTATTACTATGGGACGTGTTACAGCTGCAAACTCGAAATTACCAGAGGGTGATACGTATGAGAACAATGCTTACACACGACTTGTTGAAGAAAAGTTGGATGCGAAAATTGTCAATCAATTTGAAGCTGAAGGAGAAGATTACGATCGTCAGGTGGCTCTAGCCATTGCATCAGGTGAATTGCCAGATATGATGCGAGTGAACTCAAAAGATGAATTGAAGGAGTTAGTGGAAAACGATTTAATTGCTGATTTAACCGATGTTTATGAAAAGAATGCAAGCGATTACATTAAAGAAATATATGGTTCCTATGATGGGAGAAGCTTAGCAGATGCGACATTTGATGATCGTCTCATGGCGATTCCAGCAACCGTTGGTGCAAACGCTCCAAATATGGTTTGGATCAGACAAGATTGGATTGAAGAACTAGGATTGGAACTAGATAAAGACGGGGACAGCCTAATCACATTAGAAGAGTTAGAAAATACTGCGAAGGCTTTCATAGAAAATGATCCTGGTGCCTCTG
Organism: Robertmurraya sp.; assembly: GCF_036676585.1. Classification (NCBI taxonomy): domain Bacteria; kingdom Bacillati; phylum Bacillota; class Bacilli; order Caryophanales; family Bacillaceae; genus Robertmurraya; species Robertmurraya sp. The sequence goes on along the minus strand of NZ_JAKFCQ010000087.1, from coordinate 62,166 downwards.
GGAATCCTGTTGGAATACCTTTTGCTCATTGGTTGAATGCTGGCGATTACGGTGGATCGGCTTTAACGATGTCCTCTGTAGCTGGTGTTTTTAATGCACATCCTAGACATTACATGGAAGATGAAAAAGGAAATATCACCTATGGATCAACTACTGAGAGCACAAAACAAGCACTTGGAGTTTTGGCTGAATGGTTTGATAAAGGAATTCTTGATCCACAATTTGGGACAAGAACCTGGGATGACATTATGGCACTTCTAACAAACGGACAAACAGGTATCGTAACAGGTCCGTGGCATATTCCAGATTGGGGTCTATCTGCTGTAAGGGAAATGGATAAAAATGCACAGTTTGTTCCCTATACATTAGAAGGAGAAAATGGTAAAGCAAACGTTTTTCGTGAAAATCCGACTGGTCAATTTATTGTAGTTAGAAAGGATTATGCACATCCTGAATTAGCCCTAAAAATAGTAAATCTATTCTACGATGAATTAGCTAATGCATCTGATCTAGAAACAAATTATCCCGAAATCGCAAAATATGCTGAACTTGGTGTAGATGGGTCAACTAGACCATTTAACATTGAAGTTTATAAATCTACTAGTACGCTAGATGATTTTTCGGACTTTATTGTGCCTGCAGTAAATGGTGAAATATCAATCGACGACATAACAAAAGCTGGTATTAAAACGGATGCTAAAACGATTCTTGATTATGTAGAAGCTCCTGAAAATGCAGAAACGTCAGCATGGTCAAAATACCATTCTCGTATGAAAGGGATCGGTTTGATTGAAAAACTTACCGATGAAGATACTTTCAATTGGACAACTCCTGTATATTATGGAACAACCGCTACAATGGAGAAAAAGGGTGCTAACCTTTTAAAATTAGAAGAAGAAGATTTTATAAAAATCGTAACTGGTACTGAGCCTTTGGATTATTTCGAAACATTTGTTACGAACTGGAAGAAACAAGGCGGAGATGAAATTATTGCTGAAATAGAAGCAGAATTGGCAGAACAGCAATAAGAAACAGTAATAAGGGCTGCTTTGCAGCCCTTATTATATAAGGAGGTTTACTTATGAAAGTACAGACTGAAAAAACTGCCAACTTTATGAATGCAGATACGGTAAAACAAAAGAAAAAATGGACAACGGGCAATTCTGTTTACCATATGATGATGCTACCCGGAATGATCTTTCTTTTGATATTTAGTTATATTCCCATGTTTGGAATTATCATGGCATTTCAGGATTACGTACCAGCAAAAGGGATGTTGGGCTCGGAGTTTGTAGGATTGGAACATTTTATCTATATGTTTCAATTACCGGATATTGGCCAAGTATTTAGGAACACAATGGTCATTGCTTTTGGGAAAATTCTAATTGGTACTTTCGCTGCCATTGTATTCTCTATTTTATTGAATGAGATCCGTATAAAGCTATTAAAAAAATCAATTCAAACGGTTGTTTATCTACCACATTTTCTATCATGGGTGGTGTTGGCATCTGTGGTCGTCAATATGTTTAATCTTGATGGGTCTGTGAATCAAATATTAACCTTTTTCGGATTGGAAAAATTGAATTTTCTTGGAAGTAATTCACTATTTCAACCATTATTAATTGGTACTGATGTATGGAAGGAATTTGGATTTAATTCGATTGTTTATTTAGCCGCCATCACTGCAGTTGATCCAGGACTTCATGAAGCAGCTAGTATTGATGGGGCCAATTGGTGGAAGAGAGTTTGGCATATCACACTTCCTAGTATGCTACCAATTATTCTTCTTTTGGCCATCCTTAGCTTACCCAATATTTTAAATGCTGGATTTGATCAAGTTTATAACCTATATACACCAATGGTTTATGAATCAGGAGATATTTTGGACACTTATGTATACCGAATTGGATTACTAGGTCGTGAGTATAGTTTCGGGACAGCCGTTGGTATATTTAAATCCATTATTGGCATGATTCTAATCATTTCTGCAAATGAAATGGCTAAAAAATACACAGATCGTAAATTATTCTAAGGAGGAACAATAATATGGTTGAAAGTAAAAGTATTTCAGCGCGAATTGGACGAACTGTTATTCATACTATTGTGATTTCTTTGGGATTGATCTGTCTGCTTCCTTTATGGAATATTCTAGCCATTTCTTTTAGTAGTAGTGAGTCAGTTACAGCAAATGCAGTAGGGTTAGTACCGGTGAATTTTACGATTGAAACATATAAGATGATCATGGAGGATGCGCAATTTTGGCGTTCGTTTGGAATTTCGGTACAAAGAGTATTCCTATCGCTCATTATTAATATGGTCTTGATTGTGTTAATGGCATACCCTCTATCGAAATCTAAAAAGGTTTTTAAAGGTAGAAACATCTATATGAATCTACTAATCTTCTCGATGTTATTTAATGGAGGGATGATTCCTACGTATTTAGTAGTGAAAAATTTAAACCTATTGAATACTATATGGTCTCTGGTTTTACCTGGTGCCGTACAAGTTTTTAGCATTATATTAATCATGAATTTCTTCATAGGAATACCTAAATCGTTGGAAGAAGCGGCCATTATGGATGGTGCCAATCCATTACAAATATTAGTCAGGGTTTATATTCCAATCTCGTTACCAGCATTAGCTACCGTTGCATTATTTAGTATTGTAGGGAATTGGAATGACTTTTTCTCAGGGTTAATATATATGACGAAAGTTTCTAATTATCCATTAATGACCTATATTCAATCCTTATCCATTAATATCGAAGAACTGCTGAAGTCAGGAGCAAGCTCTAATTCTTTAGAAAATATGATGCAAGTCTCTAATAAAAACTTAAACGCTGCAAAAATAGTGGTTTCTATTATTCCATTATTAGTGATTTATCCATTATTGCAAAAATATTTTATTCATGGGATTGTTGTCGGCTCGGTTAAAGAATAGTAGATGATTGATGAAACACTACTTTAATCATTAGACGATTTGTGTAGTGTTTCTTATTAATTTTTATCATTTTAGAGGTGAGTTATGAAACATTTTCTATCTATGGAAGGTCCTGTGTATCGTATTCTAACAAGATTTGTCGAGTTGATTGTATTAAATGGCTTGTTTCTATTATTTTGCATCCCTATCTTTACGATTGGAGCTTCTACGACTGCACTTTACTCCGTGACATTAAAAATGGTTCGGAATGAAGAGAGTGGAGTATATAGTGGATTTGTACAGGCTTTCAAGAAGAATTTCAAACAAAGTACAAGTATCTGGATCCTGTTAATGTTCGCTGGGCTAATCCTATATTTAGATTATTTATATTTAGGTTTATATGAAGGGGATTTTACGCTGCTCATTATTTTAAGTCTATTCTTTTTCACATGCATCTATTTGTTATTAACGATACTTATCTTCCCTTATGTTGCTCGTTTTAAAAATACAATAAGAGAATCAGTCGTAAATGCTATGAAAATTGCCATTACGAATCCATTCCAAACGATTTCTGTACTGATTTTTTCTATCGGGCCAGTATTGCTAATTTTCTTTTCACCGTACCTCTTCTTACTTGCTCTATATCTAAGTATATTTTTGGGATTTTCTCTTGTAGCATATTTAAATTCATTTCTATTGCGAAATATCTATGAGAAATATTAAAAACGAAGTAATCCTTGGGGTATGAAATTCTAGTGATCAGAAAAGTGATGGAATCAGAATTATCTACCTTTGAGACTGACGGTAATTGTATTACAACCATGTAGTTATCCTAAAGCATAGAATTTGATGTTTCGTACTGACAACTAACTGTATTTTTGGAAGAGAGCAGAGGATGATCCTCTGCTCTTTACGTTTCCTATAACGACATCTTCAGTGTGTTTTAATCTTACATCGCTCCTGCCTCTCGGGAAGTCATTGCACCTTTTCCTTGGATAACATCTTTTTGTATTTCTTCTTTCACTTTTTGTACATCTGTACCAGCGTATTCTGGTCTCATAATATTTTTAGGCTGACGATTCTGTTGCAAAAAAGTTCCTCCTTTATATTTTTGTAATCAATTTATTGTTTACAAAAAGACATTTAATAATTATTGGGGTTATTAGATACGAAGACAACTCTTGGAGTTAGTCTTCATTATATGGACAGTATAGATACGGTAATGATGGTAGGAATTTATTCTTTTTCGAAGTTTAGTAAAGTGGACAAATGATTTGAAGAGGTTTTTTGAAATGGCTTTTTTTCTTTGGTTTTGTAGATAGGAATTTATATGTAAAGAATAATTAATTTTCCTATTCTGGGACATACTCTTTTTGATATCGTTATTGCCCGTAAGAGCTTTTTTGAACCTAGCTACATTAATTGATAGAGGTGGGACTTTTTGAAATGTTCACAATGTGATTACGCCAATCCAACTGGTTCGAAGTTCTGCTTAAGCTGTGGCGAAAAGTTCCTTAAAATGAATACACCACAGGATGATAGCAGCTTTTTTTATGAGTTTGCTAATTATGTAAATGTGGTACCAAAGGTGGAACGTTCGGTTGAACCAAAATTTGTCAATATTTTTTCTCGTGTTTTTGCTGATCATAGTGAACTGGAAGCGGAACGATTGTTTATTGTGGGAACAGCACTTACTACACCGAAAATATCTGAAGTAAAAGATACATGGCCCAAACCTTGGCTGTTTGCGAGGTTATTCATTATTGCACTACTAGTTTTTGCGGGATTTTACGTAGGTGCGAGTTACTTTGGAAATGCGAACTTTCTACCGGGACTGATTATTGTTGGGGCATTTGGGGTTCCGTTGACCACGTTAATTTTCTTCTGGGAGATGAATGTACCACAGAATATTGCGATTTACCGTGTGATTTATGTGGTGTTAGTTGGCGGTATACTCTCCATGTTAATCGCACTCGTGTTTTTCGACATTCTGAAGAAAACCATCAATCCGATTACCATTGGAATCATTGAAGAGCTTGCCAAAACCGTCATCGTTATTACGTTTGTTCACTACAGAAGGTACAAATATATTTTAAACGGTTTACTTATCGGTGCTGCAGTCGGGGCAGGTTTTGCAGCTTTTGAAACGGCAGGGTACGCACTTAGAGCACTGCTTTCGGGAGATGCAGTCAGTCTGTATGGAACGATCCTATTGAGAGGCTTCTATGCTCCTGGTGGGCATGTTGCGTGGGCTGCTTTGACAGGTGCTGCGTTTTGTAGAGTGCAAAAGGACCAACCTTTTCAATTTAACATGCTATTCCATTATCAATTTTTACAAGTGTTTATTTTAGTAGTGGGGATACACGCTTTATGGGACACATCGATTCCCGGAATGTTTCCCTTTGGACAGGTTATTTTAATGGTTATCTCATGGCTTGCGGTTTTCCTATTCATTCGTGGGGGTCTAAAAGAGATTGGCGAGAAAAAATTAATGCATTCGAAGATGTACACTTAGGAATGGTAGGGGAGAAAAGCACTGCCAGATATAAAAGTGATTAGAGAAAATGCTGATTTCCGTTTGGGGAATCAGCATTTTCTCTATAGCCTAGTAACTGGACAACACTATTTATACTGCTCCAACCGATTAAAAAACTCTATAAGAAACTGATAAAAATTCCTCTCAGCCGGTGCCAGTTCCCGGTGCTTCGGAATAATCACACCAACGGTACGCATGGCTTTTGGCGTTTCAATCGGTACTTTAACGGTAAAACGAGGAGTAGAGTCATAAAACGTGCTCTCCGGTAAGAGACTGACTCCAATTCCGGCGGAAACGAGTCCTTTTAACGCATCCATGTCCTCTCCTTCAGAGGTAATCTCTGGTTCAAAGCCGGCTTCACGACATGCTTCAACCGCCAGCTTTCGAAGAACATACCCCTTCGGAAATAAGACAAACTTATCTGACCGCAAATCACTTAAAGGAATTCTTTTTTTCTCAGCTAACGGGTGCAGAGAGGGAATCAAGGCCACGATGTTTTCCATAAATAAAATCTTTGTTTCTAAGTCAGGATCATTGGTTGGGACAGGTCCAAGGAACGCCAAATCAATTTCCCCGTTTTTCACGGCATCGATCAAGTTGGCATACGATCCTTGACGCAGATGGAAAGATACATTTGGGAAATCATTCTTATAAGCAGAAATCACCGTTGGAAGCCAATATCGGGCTAGACTTGTTGGATAGCCGATTTTAATCGTGCCTGCTTGAGGATCGAGGTACTCGTCTATTTTCTCTTTTGCTTCATCCAGCTTTTTTAAGGAGCTTTTGACATACTTCAAAAAGATATATCCAATCTGTGTGACCTTAATGTTTCTACCGACTCGTTCGAGTAGCTTTACCCCTAGCTCCTCTTCTAGCTTGGTTATTTGATAGCTCACCGCTGATTGTGCCACGTTTAAGTTATCAGCTGCTTCTGTCATATGTTCTCGTTCGGCTACTTCTATAAAATAGCGCAATTGACGGAGTTCCATTTTGTTTCTTCTCCCATTCATATTGATTTTCGATTGATTTAATATAAATTATATATTGTTTATATGATTTTGAAAACATAAAATGATGTTATATGAATTTTTCGACAACAATCGGCAGGGAGAGAATAGAATATGACATATCATCAACTACCAAAAGCACAAGGTCTCTACCGTCCTGAATTTGAACATGATGCATGTGGAATCGGCTTATACGCTCACATTAAAGGGAACGCCACACATGATATAGTGGCAAAAGGACTATCAATGCTTTGTCAATTAGATCATCGCGGCGGACAGGGAAGTGACCCGTTAACAGGCGATGGCGCGGGACTAATGGTTCAAATACCGGATCTATTTTTCAGAAAAGAATGTTCAGACATGAACTTACCTGAAAAAGGGAAGTACGGTGTGGGAATGCTATTTTTCTCAAAGGATGACAGAGAACGGGAAGAAATAGAAGCTTATATTAATAAAATAATAGAACAAGAAGGTCAAACGGTGCTTGGCTGGAGAAACGTTCCAGTCGATGCAGGGAAAATTGGGGTAACTGCACAGGAAAGCTGCCCGGTTGTTCGCCAGGTGTTTGTTGGGGATAACGAAGGTGATTCACTAGCGTTTGAACGAAAATTATACGTCATTCGTAAGCAAGCAGAAAACTGGGCAAAGGGTTCTGACTATCGTTTCTATTTTGCAAGTTTTTCAAGCAGAACGATTGTTTATAAAGGACTATTAACTCCTGAACAAGTAGATCAATTCTATTTGGATTTACAGGATGAGAGCTTTGTGTCTGCGTTTGCTTTAGTGCATTCACGCTTTAGTACAAATACCTTCCCAAGCTGGGAAAGAGCCCATCCGAATCGTTATTTAATTCACAATGGTGAAATTAATACTCTTCAAGGAAATATTCACTGGATGAAGGCACGTGAAACTCAATTTATATCAGAAGCATTTGGTTCTGATTTAGAAAAAGTATTGCCGATCCTTGATACTGATGGAAGTGATTCGTCGATTTTAGACAATGCGCTTGAATTCATGGTTCTTGCCGGCAGAAAGCCTGCTCATGCTGCGATGATGTTGGTTCCAGAACCTTGGTCTAATAATCCTCATATCACGGACGAGAAGAGAGCTTTTTATGAATATCACAGCTCATTAATGGAGCCATGGGATGGACCATCAGCGATTTCATTTACAGACGGAAAACAAATTGGTGCCGTTCTAGACCGTAATGGACTTCGACCAGCACGTTATTATGTAACAGAAGATGATTATATTATTTTCTCATCTGAGGTTGGTGTCATCGATGTAGAGCCGGAAAAGGTGTTATACAAAGAGCGTCTTCAACCAGGGAAAATGCTTTTAATCGATTTAGAAGAAGGTCGTATTATTTCCGACGAGGAAGTAAAATCTGAGATGGCGCAAGCCCAGCCTTACCAGCAATGGCTCAATGAAGAGCTTGTTCGCTTGGAAGATAGCGTAGAGTCTGAAGGAGAGGTTCCGGAGGATTTAATCGTCCGTCAAAAAGCGTTTGGATATACGTATGAAGATATTCAAAAATACATTATTCCAGCTGTGAGTGAAGGCAAAGATCCGCTTGGAGCGATGGGGAACGATATGCCGCTAGCGGTCTTATCAGATAAGCCGCAGAATTTGTTTAACTACTTTAAGCAATTATTCGCTCAAGTAACGAATCCTCCGATTGACGCGATTCGTGAAGCAATTGTTACATCAACGGTTTCCTATTTAGGAGCAGAAGGGAATTTACTTCATCCATCAGCAGAAAATTGCCGTCGCATTCAGTTAGAAACACCGATTTTGACAAACAGCCAGCTAGAAGCTTTAAAAATTGGTAAAGAGTTCAAAAGTGCTGTCATTGAAAGTGTGTTCCAAGAAGATCTAGAAAGCAGTCTGAACAACCTTTGTCGTCAAGCAGAAGAAGCGATTGCAGGTGGAGCGAGTTTACTGATTCTATCTGACCGTCATATTAATGAAACAACGATTGCGATTCCATCTTTACTAGCAGTGAGTACCCTTCATCAGCATTTGATTCGTGAAGGATTACGAACAAAGGCAAGTATTATTGTGGAATCTGGAGAAGTAAGAGAGGTTCATCACTTTGCTGTATTGCTTGGATACGGTGTGGACGCGATCAACCCTTATCTAGCGTTCTCGATTTATCAGCAAGCTGTTTCTGAAGGCACATTACCATACACGTATCAAGAAGCGGTGAAAAAGTACATCGTTTCTATGAATGAAGGCGTTGTGAAGGTTATGTCAAAAATGGGGATTTCAACGGTACAAAGTTACCGTGGCGCTCAAATTTTTGAAGCGGTTGGAATCAGCTCTGATGTGATCGACCGTTATTTCACGGGAACTGTTTCACAGCTTGGAGGAATTGGGTTAGACACGATCGCTGAAGAAGCGAAGCTGCGTCACGCGGAAGCTTACTCTCCATTATCTGACCATACGTTAGAGTCCGGCAGTAACTTCCAATGGAGACATGACGGCGAACACCATGCCTTTAATCCAGGAACGATTCATACCTTGCAATGGGCTTGCCGTAACGGTGATTATGAATTATTTAAAAAATATTCGACACTTGCCAATGAAGAAAGACTCGGCTTTTTACGTAACTTATTCTCTTTCAATGGTTCAAGACAACCGTTACCAATTGAAGAAGTAGAAAGCGTGGATTCGATCGTTCGCCGCTTTAAAACAGGTGCGATGAGCTTTGGATCAATTAGTAAGGAAGCACACGAAACATTAGCTATTGCCATGAACCGTTTAGGTGGAAAAAGCAATAGCGGTGAAGGTGGAGAAGATGCTAGCCGATTTGTTCTTGATGAAAATGGTGACAACCGAGGAAGTAAAATTAAGCAAATCGCTTCTGGTCGTTTTGGTGTGAAAAGTCATTATCTTGTAAATGCTGAAGAGCTGCAAATTAAAATGGCTCAAGGAGCGAAGCCTGGTGAAGGCGGACAGTTAATGGGGAAAAAGGTGTATCCATGGGTAGCAGATGTTCGTGGTTCAACACCTGGTGTTAGCTTAATTTCACCTCCACCACATCATGACATCTACTCGATTGAAGATTTGGCTCAGCTAATTCATGATTTGAAAAATGCCAATCGTCAAGCGCGCATTAGCGTCAAGCTTGTATCAAAGGGCGGAGTCGGAACGATTGCTGCTGGTGTAGCAAAAGCTGTAGCTGACGTAATCGTGATTAGCGGATACGACGGTGGAACAGGTGCCTCACCAAAAACAAGTATTCAACACGCTGGATTACCTTGGGAACTTGGATTAGCAGAGGCACATCAAACGCTAATGCTCAACGGATTACGCGACCGTGTGGTTCTTGAGACAGACGGAAAATTAATGACTGGTAAAGACGTAGTCATGGCGGCATTATTAGGTGCCGAGGAATTCGGCTTTGCTACTGCACCATTAGTAGTTCTTGGCTGTGTCATGATGCGTGTGTGTCATTTGGATACATGTCCAGTAGGGATTGCGACTCAAAATCCAGAGCTTCGTAAAAAGTTCACAGGTGAAGCAGATTATATCGTGAACTACATGCGCTTTGTGGCACAAGAAGTTCGTGAGATGATGGCGGAGCTTGGCTTTAGATCGGTGGAAGAAATGGTTGGACGTACCGATGTATTAACGGTAAGTGAACGTGCAAAATCACACTGGAAGGCGCAACATTTAGATTTAACAGCATTGCTGCACAAGCCTGAAGGAGCAACAACCTTTAAACACCCTCAAAATCATCGAATTGACGAAAGTCTTGATATAAAGCATATCCTACCGGCTGTTCAAAAAGCATTAGAAGACGGAACACCTGTAGAAGCAAGCTTCCCGATTACAAACGTGAATCGTGTAGCGGGTACGATTGTTGGAAGTGAAATCTCGAAACGTTATGGTGAAGTTGGTCTTCCAGAGGATACGATTACGTTAAAGTTTAACGGATCAGCTGGTCAAAGCTTTGGTGCGTTTGTACCTAAGGGAATGACACTTGAATTAACGGGTGACGCGAACGATTATGTTGGAAAAGGACTTTCTGGCGGAAAAATCATCGTGAAAGCTGATGAACATACAAAGATCGCTTCAGGCGAGAATGTCATCGCAGGAAATGTTGCCTTCATTGGAGCTACCAGCGGTGAAGCGTATATTAACGGACGTGCCGGGGAACGTTTTGCTGTTCGTAATAGTGGCGTACATGTTGTGGTTGAAGGAATTGGTGACCATGGCTGTGAATATATGACAGGTGGACGCGTCGTTATTTTAGGGGATGTAGGGAAAAACTTCGGAGCTGGAATGTCTGGTGGAATTGCCTATGTTTATACAGAGGACGAGAAAGCATTTAAGAATCTAACCAACCAAGAAATGATTGAATTTGAAGCAGTATCCTCTCCTACTGAAGAGGATGAGCTAAAAACATTAATACAAAACCATTACCGCTACACAGAGAGTGTGAAGGCGAGTTGTATTCTAGAAGACTGGGCAAAATGTGTCAGAAAATTTGTCAAAGTCATTCCAAAAGATTACAAACGAATGATCACTTTGATCGACGAGCAAAAACTAGCAGGATTATCGGAAGAAGAAGCCGTCATGAGCGCCTTTTTAGCGAATTCCGGAGCAACAACAAAACCATCGAAACAGCAGGAAGCTGCCATCCGCTAAGAAAGGGGAGTAAAAAACATGGGAAAAGCAACAGGATTTATGGAATATGCTCGTGAAAAAGCAGCAGAAAGAGATCCATTACAAAGACTAAATGATTGGAAAGAACATAAACTTCCTATTTCTGATGAGAAATTAAGTACACAGGGGGCGCGGTGTATGGACTGCGCCACTCCCTTCTGTCATATCGGTATGGAAATTGGGGGAGCTACTTCTGGGTGTCCGATTCATAACTTGATTCCTGAGTGGAATGATCTTGTGTATAAAGGCCGCTGGAAAGAAGCGCTAGATCGCTTGTTAAAAACCAATAATTTCCCTGAGTTTACAGGGAGAGTATGTCCGGCACCTTGTGAAGGTTCTTGTACTGTGGCCCTTTACGACCCGGCAGTTACGATCAAAAATATTGAACAAGCGATTATCGATAAAGGCTTTGAAAACGGATGGATTACACCGCGAATTCCTGCTTCACGCTCTGGGAAGAAAGTGGCGATCATCGGTTCTGGCCCTGCCGGTTTAGCAGCAGCGGACCAACTGAATCAAGCCGGTCACTCGGTTACTGTGTTTGAACGTGCCGACCGTCCAGGAGGCTTGCTCATGTATGGAATTCCAAACATGAAGCTTGAAAAAGAAGTGGTTGAACGCCGCATTCGTTTATTAACGCAAGAAGGAATCGACTTCGTGACAAATACAGAAGTGGGCAAGGATATTCAAGCTTCTGAACTTCAAGAACAATTCGATTCGGTCATCCTTTGTACAGGGGCGCAAAGACAACGTGATTTAGTGATTGAAGGCCGTGAAGCAAAGGGTATTCACTTTGCGATGGATTATTTAACTCTATCAACGAAAAGTCTATTAGATTCGAATTTTGAAGATGGGAACTTCATCGACGTGGAAGGCAAAGATGTGATCGTAATCGGTGGCGGAGACACAGGTGCTGACTGTGTGGCAACCGCTCTTCGTCAAAAATGCCGCAGCGTTGTTCAGTTCGGGAAACATCCACAATTGCCAGCACAACGTACGTCTGATAACTTATGGCCTGCATATCCAAATGTGTTTACCATGGATTATGCGTATAAGGAAGCAGAAGCGAAATTTGGAGAAGATCCTCGTCAATACTCGATTCAAACAAAGAAGATCGTTGCTGATGAGAATGGGAATTTGAAGGAGCTTCACACAATCCAAATGGAAAAACTAAAAGATGAAAACGGACGTTTTTACTTTAAAGAAATTCCAGGTACGGAAAAAGTATGGCCAGCTCAGTTTGTGTTTATCGCGATTGGCTTTGAGGGAACAGAGATGCCTCTGTTAAGCCAATTCGGAGTAGAATCAGTTAATCAAAAGATTAAAGCTACTAAAGGTGATTACAAAACAAACGTAGAAGGCGTGTTCGCTGCTGGCGATGCAAGAAGAGGACAAAGCCTGATCGTTTGGGCGATCAACGAAGGTAGAGAAGTGGCTACCGAAGTTCACAAATACTTGATGGTGTAATATCAAACAAATGTAGGCTGCTTTGGCAGCCTATTTTTTTCTATAATTCCTGTAATCCGTTAATCCATTAAACTACTTATTCCTTGCATTACGGAATACGCTTATGTTAAAAATAACAAATAGGCAATTCAAGAATTGCTAGAACATGATTAATAGAGGTACATCATATGAACAAAACAGATTTAATCTACTCAATAGCTAAAAAATGTGACTTACCAAAAAAACACTCAAGAAAAGTAGTAGACATTATTATAGATAGCATATCAACTTCATTAGCAGGTGGCGATCAGGTACAATTATTTGGTTTCGGAAACTTTGAAACGCGTGAACGAGCGGAGAGAAAAGGAAGAAACCCGAAAACGGGGGAAGAGATAACGATTCCAGCTACTAAATATGCCGTATTTAACCCCTGTAAAGAGTTGAAAGATGCCTTGAAATAGGGCATTTTATATAAGTAACATCATAGGAAAACGCTGCTGACTTTGATTTCAGCAGCGTTTTTTATTTATTGAGAGACTTCCACATAATATTTTTCGTGTCTTCAATGAGTGAAAAAAGAGTTTTTACGCCCAACAAAAACATATTGACAAATAATTCTAAACATTCTAAAATCAGTTTTGTAATCGATTACATTTATCTTCAACCCATCAACTATACTGAAAGTGGGAAGTATCATGGCAAATATTCAACAGGTAGCGAAAACTGCGGGTGTGTCAGTGGCTACGGTTTCCAGGGTACTTAACAAGGCTACGTCAGTAACTCCAGAAACTAGACTGAAAGTGGAACAGGCGATCAAGGCTCTTAACTATGAACCTAGTATGCTAGGTAGAAATTTAAGGAACTCTGAAAGTCGGCTTTTACTTGTTCTAATCCCCAGTATCTCCAATCCTTTTTACACAGAAATTATCAATGGGATCCAGAATATTGCAATTGCTAATCATTACAATATTCTCCTTTGCGAAACCGATTCTAATCCGGAACGAGAGAACATTTATTTTCACATGGTCAAAAATAAAGTGGCAGATGGCGTGATTTCCATGGATCCTACCGTCAATATGCAAAAGCTGAACGAACTAGCTGAGAATCATTCCGTGATTTTATGCAGTGAGTATGAAGAAGGTGGTTGTATTCCATACGTCACGATTGATAACGAATTAGCTGCTTATCATGCCGTGAAGCATTTAATTCAATTGGGTATGGACCAAGTGGCGTTAATCAATTCAGATGAAAAATTCTTATATGCTCGTCAACGTAGAAATGGATATGAAAGAGCGTTAAAAGAGTTTCAGCTCCCGATTCGTGAAGAATGGATCTATAACACGGATCAGCTCGACTTTCAACACGGTGTGCAAGCCATGAGACGGCTGCTTCAATTAGAAGAAAGACCCACCGCGGTGTTCGCAGTTTCTGACACCTTAGCCATCGGTGCATTAAAAGAGTTAAACACAAGTGGTTTGCGAGTTCCCGAGGAGATAGCAGTGGTAGGCTTTGATAAGATTAGTTTTTCTAACATGACCAATCCCACTCTAACGACGGTTTCTCAGCCCATGTATCAAATGGGGTGTACGGCAGCCACCATGTTGATTAATCAGATCAAGGGTAACAAAGTGGAGAGTATCATTTTGGAGCATGAATTAATTATACGAGAATCAACAATGGGATAAAGGGGCTCATATGTGTTGTTAGAAACAAAAAGGAGGGACAAAATTGGGGATAAAAGTAGGGATTATTGGCTGCGGGTCCATTGCTAAATACCGACATGCACCAGAGTATCAAGCCAATCCGCATGTGGATAAAATCATCTTCTTTGATCGTAATCCGGGAAGAGCGAAAGCACTTGCTCTCAAATTTGGAGGTCGTGCGGTAGAAACGGTCGAGGAGTTATACAACGATCCAACCATCATAGCCATCAGCGATTGTTCCTCCAATGAAACCCATCATATTCACTCTACTCAAGCCTTGTTAAGTGGAAAGCATGTTTTATGTGAAAAACCGTTAGCGATTTCTGTAAAAGACGCTGAGAAAATACTCGAGGCCGAGCGAAAAACAGGTAAGATATTAATGGTTGGCCATAATCAAAGATTCACAAAAGCTCACCAAAAAGCAAAGGAGATGATTGATAAAAAGGAATTAGGAGAGGTGTTAACCTTTCAAACCACGTTTGGTCATCAAGGACCCGAAACTTGGGGAGTAGACAAATCCAATGCCACTTGGTTTTTTAAAAAAGATCGGTCCCACTCGGGGGTAGTAGGCGATTTAGGTATTCATAAAATTGATTTAATTCATTACCTTTTAACCGATGAAATCGATGAAATACGTGGCTTTCATGGGTCACTTGATAAAGTTAACGAATCTGGTCAGCCTATCGAAGTATGTGACAATGCCGTTTGTGTAATGAAGACAAAAAAAGGTCGGTTAGGTACCGCGTTATTTTCTTGGACGAATTACGGATCCGAAGATAATTCTACGACCATCTACTGTCAAAAAGGGATTATGAAGCTCTACCAACATCCGAAATATCAGTTGATCGTTGAAACAAAGGACGGGGAGGTGAGGAGATATGAACTCGAACCGATCCAGACCAATGACAACCAAACCAATAGCGGAGTCATAAATTCCTTTATCGAAGCCATTATTAAGGATAAAGAACCATTGGTTACTGGCCAACAAGCGCTTGCCACATTAAGAGTTATTGAGAAACTACTTAGCTCTTAATACATTCATCTACTTAATATTCCCACCCAAAATACTTTTTATCTACCAACACCAAATATCAATACTATATAAGTAAATTCGAAACAAACTTTTATACTATTTTTGTAAACGATTTCATACTCTGGTTATAGGTATATGTTATCGCTTGTGTCAGATTTAGTAGTCATCCATTACCTTGTAGACGGGAGGGTGGATATGTTACAACAGCTAACCATTAATTCGAATACGTACCATGGTTTTTCACTAGAGGACGCGGTGGTTGGAGCAAGGAAAGCAGGGTTTACACAAATCGAGTTAGCAGCGGTGAAAGACCATACGGCACATGTGTTACCGGACATGTCGAGGAAACAGCTAGAAGAGATTAAGTTCTTACTGAAGACCAACGGAATGACATGTGTAGGAATTGGCGCACATAGCAACGTGATGACCGAAGAAGGAAGAGAAAATCTAATAAGAAGCATTGACTTAGCCGTGGAATTGGATTGTAAATATATCATTACCGCAACAGGGGACGCACATAACGATACAGATAAAATTGAGGATGAAGAGGCTCTAGCTAAGAACCTGGAACCATTGATTGAAAAATGTGAGAAAAGAAATAAGATGCTTCTCCTTGAAACACACGGAAATAATTATGCAACAGGTGGTTCTCTAAAAAAACTCGCTCAAAAGTTAAATAATCGCGTGAAAATCAATTATGATACGGCGAATGTCCTATTTTACGCGGATATTCTTCCTTATGAGGACTTAGAGGCTTCTGTTGATTACGTTGAATTTATTCATTTAAAAGATAAACTGGGTTCTTATCAAGAATGGAACTTTCCAGCGATTGGGGACGGATTTTTGGACTTTCCAAGATTATTTCGCACACTAAGGCAAGCAAATTATCAAGGTCCGATTAGTGTGGAAATTGAATTTACTCCGTCAGGACCCAAAGACCTAGACGAAGTCAACGAAAGTGTCATCAAGTCTTTCAACTATCTTTCAAACATTTTTAAAAAGTAAGAGGTTGAAAGGAGGAACTATGAAGAATATCGGACTTGTAGGGTTGGGGTTCATTGGGAAAACACATCTAGAAGCGTATCAGCATATGGAGAATGCACAGGTAAAGGCCATTTACACGCGAAAGGGAGGGGATGACGATGGTGTAGGTACAACGTATCCCTTTGTGGAAGAATACGAGGACTTACTAGCTAATAAAGATATTGATATTGTTGACATTTGCTTACCCACATTTTTACATGAAGAATACATCCTAAAGGCAGCAAATGCCGGAAAGCATATCATTTGCGAAAAGCCGCTCACGTTAACCGTTGACTCAGCCCTTCGGATCTTACAAGAAGTCAACAGAAAACAAGTAAGGTTATTTGTTGGGAATGTGCTTCGGTTTTGGCCAGAATACGAACTCATCAAATCCTACAGCGAAAGTGACCTTTTAAAAGATATCGAACTGGTTCATGCCAAACGTTTAGGGCAAGTACCTGCATGGAGCAACTGGTTTCAATTCCCGGAAAAAAGTGGCGGTGCCCTATTTGATCTACATATCCATGACATCGATTTTGTTTCTTTTCTATTAGGGAAAGTAGAATCGGTTTATGCCGTTGGAACGAAGAACAGCTATGGTGCATGGGATCATGTGATGACGACTCTTACGTTTCAAAATCAAAGCAAGGCTTTTGTGGAAGCTTCTCAAAGAATGCCAAATGGCTACCCCTTTACCATGACCTTTCGGGCACAAACCAGTCAAAGTGTACTAGATCTTCATATCAAGGCTGGTGAAAATATTGAACACAGAAATAACAGTGACCATCAGTTTTGGTATTACACCCATCAGAAGAAAGTACCGATTACACTAGATTCTAGCGATGCCTTTCAGAAGGAACTCTCCTACTTTGTGAATTGTATAGAAAAAGGGGAAGAGAACCATGTCATACCAAATGAAGAGGTGTTATATACACTACAGTTACTAGAGGCGATTGAACGTTCCTTGGAAACAAAAAGTGTAATTAGGCTATAAAATTTTTATGAAGGCGATTGTTTGTCAGTCTATTGATTCCAAGTTAACCATTTTAAGGAGGTAATTTGATATGAAAAAAGCTTTCAAGCCATTCATGATACTCCTATTAATATTGGTCACTTTTCTCAGTGCATGTGGTGCAGAATCAACGGGTAACAATACCAACACAGATAATGAAAATAATTCCGGTGAAGATAAGAAAAAGATTGGAATTCTCGCACCGGCCGTTACACATGGATGGGTGGCAGCCGTTGCTTACCATGCGGAGGAACGGGCGAAGGAACTTTCGGATGAAATTGAATACCAAATTCAAACGAGTAGCAATGCAGCAGAAATGACTTCTCAACTAGATGATTTAATGACATGGGGGGCTGAGGCAATCGTTGCCTTTCCGCAATGGGAAGGGATGGAAGTACCGATACAGAGAGCCCTTGACGCGGGAATTGAAGTGATCAACTTTGATATTGCCATTGATGCAGAAGGCGTCTATCGTGTGTCTGGAAACAATGAAGATATGGGAATTCAAGGTGCCAACTATATCGTTGACAAAATTGGGACCGAAGGAAATGTAGTCATCCTGGAAGTTCCGACATCTGGTTCGGTGTCGGAGTTAAGAAAGAAAGGCTTTGTTGAGACCATCGAAAAAATAGCCCCTAATCTGAATGTATCTACCTATGCCACACAATTTACACGAGAAGATGGACTAAAGGATTTTGCAGATATCCTCACTAGTAATAAACAAATTGATGCCGTGTATTCTATGGACGACGAAACTTCCATCGGAGTGTTACAAGCGATCAAGGAAGCCGGAAGAACGGATATCAAGGTCGTTACAGGCGGGGGAGGAATGCAGGAGTATTTTAAAATGATGCCAGAAAATGAAGAGATCTGGATTCAATCTGCTCTTTACAGCCCAGCGATGGTAAAAGATGCAGTAGATGTAGCTCTTAAGGTGTTAAAGGGTGAGGAAGTAGAAGAGGTTACGATTATTCCGACAACCATCGTGGATAGAGAAAATTATACCGAGTTCCTTGACGACAAATCTCCTTACTAAGATTTTCGAAGCAAAGAAACTAAGAAAAGAGAGGTTATGGCAGAGCTATAGCCTCTCTTTTCATCAAGAATATGGGTGATGAGATGATCATTAAAATGAAAGAGATCACAAAGTCTTTTGGAAGTAATGAGGTACTCAAACAGGTGACTTTTACAATAGAGGGCGGAGACATTTGTGCCTTGCTCGGTGAAAATGGAGCCGGAAAATCTACACTTATGAATATCCTCGGAGGAGTGCATCAGATGGATTCGGGTACGATCTCCATCCATGGGGAACAAGTGGAGTTTAGTCATCCTAAACAATCTCAAGAAGCGGGAATTGCCTTTATTCATCAAGAGCTCAACCTGATTAATGACCTGCCAATCTATGAAAATATGTTCCTTGGCAGAGAGTTACTAACAAAAAGGGGACGTCTAGACCTCGAAAAAATGTATCAAGAAACCCTGAAGATGTTTCAGAAAATGAAGATCGATTTAGACCCAAACACCATGGTTCGTGATCTCGATTCTTCCTATAAACAAATCGTTGAAATATGCCGAGCGATGATGACGAACGCATCGATTATTATCATGGATGAGCCAACCACTTCACTAACGGACCAGGAAACGGAACGCGTGTTTGAAATGATGAAAACACTAAGAGACCACCAGGTGGGCATCATTTTTATCTCACATAAATTAAATGAGGTTATGCAGGTGTGTAATCGATATGTGGTACTAAGAGATGGACATCTGGTCGCAGATGGGAACGTGAGTGAGGTCACAATTCCTTGTCTTGCACGCTTAATGGTTGGGTACGAAGTAAGATCAGAGAGCTTAAGAAGAAAGAAACAGCTTGGTGATGAGATATTGCGTGTTGAGGGACTTACGAGCGTTCCATTCTTTAAGGATATACACTTTTCCATTAAGGTTGGTGAGATTGTTGGTGTGACCGGGCTCCTTGGTGATGGTCGAAGCGAACTTTTTCAATCCATTTTTGGAGCAAACCAAATCACATCCGGACAAATGTTCCTTCATGGGAAGTTAGTAAAAATTACGAGTCCCGCTCAAGCCCTAGAGGAAGGAATTGCGTATCTGCCAAGAAATAGAAAGGAAAACGCCATTCTCAAAGATATGGATATTTTTGAGAATGCCTCTATTGTGACGTGGCCAACCTTCGCTAAACATGGTGTCATAAACATTAAAAAACATGAGAAAACATTTGCTGAGCAACGAAACGCTCTGAAATTAAAAATGGGGAATCTCACGGATAATATTACTAGTCTATCTGGTGGAAACCAACAAAAGGTTGTACTAGCAAAATGGTTAGCGGCAAATCCTAAACTATTAATCTTAGATAATCCTACACAAGGAGTGGATGTAGGAGCGAAGGAGGACATCTATGATATCATCCTTCAGCTTGCAGAACAAAACATTGCGATCGTCGTCCTTTCGAGTGAAGCACAGGAAATTATGCGTGTCTGTGATCGATCTCTCGTCATGTATCATGGCGTTATTCAAGGAGAAGTGACGGGAGAGAAAATGAATGAGCACAATATCATGACTCTTGCTACAGGTGGTCATTTGACATAGGAAGGGGGAGACTCATAGATGGACATTAGGAATGGGAATTTTATCATATGGTTTAAACAAAAATGGACGAATGGACCACTATTTAGTACAGCGATAGCCCTTTTCATTATGATTATTGTACAAACATTGGTATTGGGCTTTGATTATGATTCGTTTGGGGAATGGTTTCACTCGTGGTTGAACAACTGGATTAATATCCTTAGAAATAATGCAGGTACAGGAATTGTAGCATTAGGAATGACATTTGTGATTATGACGGGTGGCATTGATTTAGCGGTTGGTTCTACATTAGTTGCCACAGGCGCATTCTCTATGATTCTCTTAAACACGGGCTCCCAAGGTATATTAGCTGGAATGGGATTAACAGGAACACCAGCCATCATCGTTACGATTTTTTTAGTATTGCTACTCGGTTATTTACTAGGTTCATTGATCGGTTTGTCGATCACCAAAGGAAAGGTCCCTCCATTTATTGCTACATTAGGGGCGATGATGATCTTTCGAAGTGTGACTCAACACTTTATGCAAGGCTATAACACGACCATCCCAATGGAATTTTTACAAGTAGCTAGTTTCAAAATGGGGAATTACATGCTCATGCCTATTATTTATTGGGCTGTGATTGCGTATATCCTTTATTATATGTCCAAACGTACGACCTTTGGCAGACAGATTATTGCCGTAGGTTCCAACGAAAAAGCGGCCAGACTTTCTGGTGTCCATGTGGAAAAAGTAAAACTACGGGTGTATATGTTGATGGGCGTCCTTGTTTCGATCGCATCTATTATTCAAGTGTCTCGGATCGGTTCAATGGATTTTTCCAACGCGGGTAGAGGGATGGAAATGGATGCCATTGCCGCTGCGGTAGTGGGTGGTACCAGTATGAGTGGTGGAAGAGGACTGATTCTAGGAACCGTATACGGAATGTTAATTATCGCCGTGATGAATAATCTTCTTAATCTATTCGGTGTTCCACCTTTTTTAAGAGAAGCCTTTAAGGGTCTCATTGTTATTGCTGCTGTCCTTTTACAGAAAAAGGAGAAAATCTCATAAGCGGAAAGAATAGAAGTATACCGAATTCAACCTCTACCTTTGGCTAGAGGTTTTTTGGTATACTTTGAAGCTTATTTCTATTCTATGATGATTTAGTAGTGAATAGATAGGACTAGTTTGTTAAAAGTAAAATACAGAACAATAAATAATTCCAGATACAACTAAAAAAATACAGAACAATAATCAGCGGAATATTCTGATTTTATTTAAGCTTAATGTAAGCGCTTTAATAAAACTTTGAAAAGACGAAGGGTGAGTGGGGGTAAACATGTTAAAGAAGTTAAAGAAAAACAAAAGAAAAAAGTTATTAGCATTGGCCATGGCATCAACGGTCGCATTATCGGGATTCTCAACTATACCTATAAGTGCAGCTGAGAATACTACCACAACGGTACAATCTTCCGTCCTTACGGCTACGCCAAAACTAGTGGATGAAAAGTCGATTGATGCAGTTATTGCAGCGATGACACTTCAGGAGAAGGCATTTATGGTTGTTGGTGGAAATAAAGGTGGCTTGGTATCCGAAAACGGAGAAGTCATAGGCGGTCAGTCTACTAAGGTACCAGGGGCAGCCGGTCAGACACAGGCGATTGAACGTTTGGGCATCCCAGCCATCGTCATGGCAGATGGACCAATGGGAGTTCGCATCTCTCCGACAAGACCAGATGACAGCAAAACCTATTATGCCACTAAATTTCCTTCTCCAACCGTCCTTGGTGCTTCATGGGACAAGGAGTTAGCAAATGAGGTCGGAGAGGCGACGAGCCAGGAGTTGAAAGCTTTCGGAATTGACCTTCTGCTTGCCCCTGGCATGAATATTCAAAGTTACCTTCTTAATGGAAGAAACTTTGAATACTTTTCCGAAGATCCAGTGGTTACGGGAGAAATGGCCAGTTCATTTGTTAATGGTGTGGAAGATAACGGAGTGGGAACAACGATCAAACATTTTGCCGCCTTTAATCAGCGGACCAACAACAATGGAAATATGGTCGTCAGCCAGCGTGCACTCAGGGAAATTTATCTAAAAGGTTTCGAGATTACGGTAAAAGAATCTGATCCATGGTCGATTATGGATTCTTATAATATGATCAATGGTACATACGCGACTGAGAATAAAGAACTTTTAACCGATGTGTTAAGAAATGATTTTGGCTTTACTGGCTTCGCTATGACGGACTGGGAGTTCGGTCTGAGAGATATTGCTAAGCAAATGGAAGCAGGGACGAATCTCTTGATGCCTGGAAGTGCCGCACAGTCACAAAGAATCATGGATGCGGTGAATAGCGGGATCCTGGATGAAGCCATCCTTGACAGAAATATTAAGGAAATTCTAAAAATAGTGGTTAATACACGCACATTCAAAGGGGAAACGGCTACGAATAATCCGAATCTCACAGAAAATGCCAAGATTTCAAGAAAAGCAGCTGCAGATGGAATGGTTCTTCTTGAAAATAAAAAAGCGGCCTTACCAATTAGCAATAAGCAAAGTGTTTCCTTATTTGGGGTACCTGTGAGTGAAATCAATACGGGTGGCAGGGGAAGCGCCCTGGTTTACGCACCTTACCATGTAGGAGTTGCTGAAGGACTCCGCAATGCAGGCTTCACACTCAATGAAGAGTTGATTAAGAAGAATGATCAATATGTTGCGGAAATGAGAACCAAAGACGAATACAAAGGCACGCCTGGAACATTCGGATCAGTCGGACCGAAGTTACCTGAAATGGATATCAGTGAAGACGTGATTGAAGCAGCCAAGAATACAGATGTGGGAATTGTGGTCATAGGAACCGCTCCTGGCTCCTATGCGACTGATCGGGCAAAAGAAGACTTCTATCTTTCTGATTCCCAGAAGGAAATGGTCGAGCAGGTGTCAAAAGCGTACCGAGCGCAAGGCAAAAAAGTTATTGCTGTGTTGACGGTTGAGGGTCCAATTGAGACGGAAAGCTGGAAGGATCAAGTAGATGGAATCCTGCTTTCTTGGCAGCCGGGACAAGAACTTGGAAATGCGGTGGCGGATATCCTGACCGGGGAAGTCAATCCTTCCGGAAAATTGGCCCAGACCTTCCCGAAAGACTATGAAGATCTTCCATATGCGGACCGATTCCCTGGATCAGCAGAAGGATTCCCTTATGAAGAGGATATCTATGTTGGGTACAGATATAATACAACCTTTGACGTCGAACCAGCCTATGAATTCGGCTATGGATTGTCTTATACAAAGTTTAATTACAGTGACATAAATGTGAAGGAAGGAAAGAAATTCGATGGAGAAATTAAAGTCACTGCCACGGTGAAAAACACCGGAAAGACATCCGGAAGAGAAGCCGTTCAACTCTATGTGAACGCTCCGGATGGAAAGCTTGAAAAACCTGAGCTAGAATTAAAAGATTTTGCCAAGACGAAAGAATTACAACCTGGAGAAAAAGAAGAACTTACTTTTGTGCTTAATGCAAAAGACTTAGCCTCCTTTGATGAAGAGTCCTCTTCCTGGATTCTTGAAAAAGGCACCTATAAAATTAATATAGGCGCGTCTTCTGAAGATATTAAAGGATCGGCGGTATTCAAGGTGGATGAAACGATGGTCGTTGAGAAAGTAAGTGACGTCCTAGCTCCACAGGTTGAATTCGAGAGATTGTCACAAAGATAGTATAACCAGTGAAATTAATATAGAGGGAAAAACTAAAAGTATATACTAATTTTCGGAGACCTCCCAGGGGTCTCTATTTTTTGAGGTGGAATGAATAAACCGCCAGGCCAATGGTATAAAACTTTTCAGTGAAGTATAATGAAATTAAATGATAGGGAGGTGAGAAAGATGGAACAAATCCTACATCAAATACTTGATAAACTCCAAGTGGTTGAAAACAGCCAACTAGACATGAGAAAAGATATACATGACATCAAGACTGAGCAAGCGGAGATGAGAAAAGAACTTGGAGGATTAAAAGGAGAGCAAGCGGAGATGAGAAAAGAGGTAGCTTTTTATTATGGGACAATGATGAAGAAGCTTGACGAAGTAAAAACAGAGTTAAGCAGTGAAATCAAACACATATCTTCGGTTCAAAAACAACATCAACATGTACTTGAGATTATAAACGAGAAGCAATAACCCTCATTACCTAGACCCACTTTTTTTAAAACCTCTAAGTGGCTAAATTCCATACTTCATAAAGAACCCTCTGGACTCTACTAGTATCAAAGGGTTCTATTTTATACAATACTTTATTTTCCTGTTAATTCCCGAATCTCCCGTAATACAGGCATTTCCTCTAATTCCTCTTCTGTGACAAGCTCCCACTGAATCCCACTTGGCTTTTTATAAGGGGAATGGGTCTTGATTAACCCGGTTTCAGTGGCGATCCAATCAACGGTTAAATCATATGGATCCCTCGGAATTTCATGATCCGTCAATTGACCACTATGAATCGTTCCAATGATTGGCACATCTGGATTACCGAGTTCTCTAATAATGGCATATTCCCGGTCAGAGTATCCTTCACCTTTTCCCACTCTTCTTCCATCTCTATGTAGGGCCACAGAGCCAGTAAAGAACAAATCAATTCTGGGCATTTCAGCTAGTGAGATTTCTTTGCCGTAAGATTTG
This sequence comes from Robertmurraya sp., assembly GCF_036676585.1. Classification (NCBI taxonomy): domain Bacteria; kingdom Bacillati; phylum Bacillota; class Bacilli; order Caryophanales; family Bacillaceae; genus Robertmurraya; species Robertmurraya sp. The sequence goes on along the minus strand of NZ_JAKFCQ010000087.1, from coordinate 37,549 downwards.
ATATGAGAGAGACTGGCTGCTTTTCGCTCTTCACCTGTTGGAACCCATTCAGGCTTTACCATAATAAATCCAGCTTTGAGCCTGGGAGTAGGAACAAGTAAGGTTTTTCCGTCCTTTAATACTTGTGCGCGAATAGGAAGCTGAGGAGAGTCTGGATTCACTTTAATAACTTTGGCGTTTTGATACTCAGGCATCGTCGTGACAAAATGCGCCGCTTTTTCTGCCCCTTTGAAATTGGGAATCCGAGTTTGTAAGGGAAATGGAAATCTCCCTAATTTATGTTCTGTTAGATAGCTCCACTTTTCTTCGCGAATGTCTTGTTTGGTTTTCATTTCGTACACCTACATTATTTTTAATATAAGTTTACCAAAACTTACAAAGTATTATAAACTCAAATAAAGAAACTATCGAATGATTTGTTTTTGCTAACAAGTGAGGAGTGTTTATATGGAAAAAATGAACGAGTATTTCGACACCGCCCTGGAAGCTTGGTCCATGATGCAGAAGACGGAAGGTGATGAAGGAGCCGAATGGGCTGAGAGATTTGAACGATACTTTTATGCATTCTTTGATGAATTAAAGGTATGGTGGAACGGTCTGGATGAGAAGCCTGAAACGGTTGAGGAAGCAGAGGAATTACCAGAAATTAAAAGCTTTGCTGAAAGAATACCTGGTCCTGTTTATATCACCTTTTTAACGGAATTAGAAGATATTTTGGATGGATTTGAGACGACTAGGTTTGATTGAAGATTAAAATATCTATAATATTCTTATGTAAACTATACCGACATAAATTTACTGGGGAATTCAGGTAGATAAAAGTGTAATTTAACTAGAGAAGGTGTGAAAAGATGAACTCAGTAAAAGCGCACAGAACGGAAAATTGGAAAAAGAACATAATATTATTTTTAAGCAGTCAGACCATCTCGCTTTTTGGCTCAGCCTTGGTTCAATATGCGATGATGTGGCATATCACATTACATACAGAGTCTGGAATGATGATGACCCTATTTATCATATGTGGCTTCATTCCAACTTTTATTTTATCGCCATTTGCTGGAGTGTGGGCGGACCGTTATAACCGAAAAATCCTGATTATTTTATCAGATGGGTTAATTGCTACAGCCACATCAATCTTAGCCATTGTTTTTTTCATGGGATATGATGCCGTTTGGTTACTCTTCCTTATGGCAGCAATCCGTGCCATAGGAACGGGCATTCAAACTCCCGCAGTAGGAGCGATCTTGCCTCAAATCGTTCCAAAGGAAAATCTGACAAAGGTGAACGGAATAAACGGGAGTCTCCATGCAGTCATTATGTTTGTCGCTCCTATGGTGAGTGCCGCCTTATTAACTATGGCTACACTTGAAGTGATTTTCTTTATCGATGTGATAACGGCAATAATTGCTATCTTCAGCTTACTTGGATTCCTTAAAATCTCCGTACATGAGAAGGCAAATGATCAACAACCAACAAGCTATCTCGAAGATTTTAAGCTAGGTGTCACGTATATTAAAAGTAACCCATTTTTGAAACAGTTTTTTCTGTTCTTTGGAGTATTCTTTATCTTGATGGCACCTGCCGCCTTTTTGACACCGCTTCAAGTCACACGAAGTTTTGGTGATGATGTTTGGCGATTAACGGCGGTCGAAATCGCTTGGTCTATTGGCATGATGGTCGGAGGAGGGATTATTGCTTCTTGGGGGGGCTTTCCAAATAAAATTCATACCATGACATTTGCGAGTCTTTTAATGGGGATCTGTACTTTTGCACTAGGGGTTGTTCCGGTTTTCTGGGTGTATCTACTTTTCATGGCAATCTTCGGTATTTCTATGCCGATCTTCAATACTCCAACCACGGTTTTATTACAGGAGAAGGTAGATGAAGGGTATTTAGGAAGGATTTTCGGTGTGTTTGGGATGATTTCTACTTCGATGATGCCAATCGGGATGCTGATTTTCGGCCCTATGGCAGACGTGATCAAGGTGGAATGGCTATTGGTTGGAACGGGAATATTGATTTTCATCCTTTCCCTTTTCTTAGGGGTGAATAAAGTATTGCTCGAAACGGGTAAGCCAGTAATAGAGGAACCAGCCAAGTAAGAATAATAGACTCAAGTAGGCTCAGAGTATTCATGCTCTGAGCCTTTACTTTATTGGAATCAACTTCCAATTATCGGTGTTGGTCCAAAAGAATAGGGTTCCCATCTGGATCTTCAATAGTAAAGTATGCCGGTCCTTCACTTGATTCATTTACTCCAGAAACGATATGGATTCCTTTTTCTTGAAGCATTTTTTGAAGTTCTCGTACGTCCGTAAAGGATTCAAGATTTTGTGCATTTTCATCCCATCCTGGATTAAATGTAAGGATATTTTTTTCAAACATTCCTTGGAAAAGTCCTATTATACAGCTATCATTCTTCATAATGAGCCAGTTTTGAGAAATATCTCCTCCTAATGCTTCAAATCCAAGTTTAGTATAGAATTCCTTTGATTTATGTATATCTTTTACATTTAAACTAATAGAAAAAGCGCCAAGTTTCATCCTTCCGATCTCCTTTTAAAATAGTATTTGTTAGATTTATACATTTCCTAATTTCAGTATAATTGAGTATTTGTGAATATACAATTTTACACAGATGGAAGGATTAAAAACTTACCCAAGAAGGATTTGGTGTAGTTATGTTGAACATATAGGTGTGCGTATAAGGAGCTCTACATTTGAGTTGAGAGGAGGAGATCCACTTGAGTATTCGTTTTGAAGTGAAAAGAACAATTCAGGAAACCCAACCAATCGCTTACAAAGGGTTACTTGATCTCGATTCCGCTAAGCACTGGATGCAAGGATTAGTAGGAATCGAGCGATTAGATGTAGGGCCCATTCGTCTGGGAAGTCAGTGGAAAGAAACAAGAAAGATGTTCGGAAAAGAGGCAACTGAACATTTTGAGGTGGTCGAACTCACTGAACCAGATTAAATTGTGATGCGTTGTGATGGAACAAAAGGAACAACAGGTAAAGGAGAATTTATGTTTACATATATTCTATCTTCCTCTGATAATCATACTGAGGTGACTCTGAAAGGGGAAATTAATGGACTAACAGGGTTATCGAAATTCTTCAGCAAGTTGATGGCTGGGACCTTTAAGAAAGCCTGTGAAAAAGATTTGGATAGGTTAAAAAACTATTTAGAGAAGTGATTAGAATGGGTCGTAAATAAGAATAAATTAGTCTATTTGTTACCATAATGAAGGAGTACCAAATTTTTACTACAATACATAATAGATCCAATAAAAACTATTCTTTTCAAAATAGGAGGAAATCATGGGAAGACCAATTCATTTCGAAATCCACGTTGATAATATGGATCGAGCAACCAAGTTTTATGGGGAAGTATTTGGGTGGACCTTTCAAGACTGGAGTGAGTATGCAGGCATGCCTTATTTTGGGGCTGTTACCGGCACGGAAAATGAACCTGGAATTAACGGTGCCTTAATGCAACGCCAAGGTCCTCCGCCAGAACCAAACCAAGCGATGAATGGCTATGCTTGTACATTGGGAGTGGAAGATTACGATTCTATTGAAGCAAAAATTCTGGAGAATGGAGGCAAGGTGGCCTTGCCGAAACACGCACTTCCTGGAATGGCCTGGCAGGGATACTACCTGGATACGGAAGGAAACATTTTCGGGATTCATCAAACAGACGTGAATGCAAAATAAACGAAAAACTATCCTAATTAAATATAAGGACAGGATGTATTCCTGTCCTTTAGCTTTGTTACATACTTATCCCATTATCTTTTAAAATCCTCACAGATCTTTCTTTCTTAATTCCATATAATAGAAGAAATGTTCCCCCTAACACAAACAAGGGCTCCAACCAATTCGCCTCCGGACCACTGGTAATTCGGTGAAGCTGAAAGACCCAATGAAACACCACGATATCAAAACTTAAGAAAAGACCAGTTGCTACGATAAATCCGTGAAAAAAGGATTTCGAAAACAATCGGTAAAACAAGGTCATAAGTAAAAGAAGGATGAGGATTCCGATTCCAACCGCACCAATCCGCTCTGGTCCGGTATCAGCTTTCAACCCAAATGCTAACGCATCTATGATATGAAAAAGAAAATCCACTGTAAAAAAACCTACAACTGCCCCTAAAATTCGCATATGAAAACTCCATTTCTATCCAAAATACTCATTCATTATACCTCTTTACCTATTAAACTGTTAAGTGGAGTGTACTTTTAGTGTCAAATGTTCCTTGTTAGAAAATATTACTAGCTTATAGATAAACCGAAATACATATTTTTATAATAAGGCATAAACCTAATACTTTAACATTATGTTAAAAATAACCCCCTAAGAAATTAACAATGTGACTAAGGTTAATCACAGCACCAGAGGATATAATTACATCAAGAAAAGTCAGATTAATCAAAATATTAAATGAAGGTGGGAAGTCTATGAAAGTAGCTTTAGCACAATTAAAGCCTGTACTACATGACAAATCGAAAAACCTCGAAATGATGCTTCACCATATTCAGATGGCATCCCAGCAGAATTGCCAGCTTATTTTATTTCCAGAACTCGTGTTAACGGGCTATTTCACTCGGGAAAAGACAAGAGAACTCGCGGAACACATCAATGGGGAAAGTATCTGCCAATTAAAAGACTGGGCCCGTGAATACAACCTAATGATGATTGCTGGTTTTCCTGAAAAAGTACAGGAGGAGGTGTTTAATTCAGCCGTCATCATTGATCAGAGTGGCGAGGTAGTAGGTACATATCAAAAGGTCCATTTATGGGACGAAGAAGAGAAGTATTTTTCTGCAGGTCAGGAGTTTCCGGTCTGGAATACATCTTTTGGTACGATTGGGGTCATGATTTGTTATGATACCGAGTTTCCGGAAACCGCTCGAATTCTAGCAGAAAGAGGGGCAGAACTCATTTTGGCACCAACGGCAAATATGACTCCCCTGGAGCATTTGCAAAAGACTTATATACAAAGTCGCGCAGCCGAAAATCAGGTATTTGTCGCCACAACCAACCGCATTGGAGTGGAGGAGACAACCCACTTTTTTGGACAAAGTGCAGCGGCCAGTCCATTTGGAGAATTATTGGTTTTAGGTGACGGAGAGGAAAATCAATATTATGTCGAAGTAGATTTTTCTCAAATTCAAGCAGCTAGGAATCAGTTCTGTTATTTAGCGGACCGGAGACCAAGTGTGTACCAGTCGACCATGAATCGAAAGGGGGAAACAATCGTATGAACAGTCCAATCATGGGATACTCCGTAATTATTCTCTTTGCCGTTATGATGACGGCCATTACCCTTTTCATTAATAAAAAGGATGGCAATCAAAATGTCGATGATTTGCTAACGGCGGGACGAAGAGTTCCGTTTGGCCTCGTTGCTGCCAGTGTTTGTGTGGCCTGGATCTGGACAGGCACGATTATGGCTTCTGCGGAAGCGGGGGTGTGGTTTGGAATTAATGGTGGCTTTAACTATGCTTGGGGTGCTGTCGTTCCTTTTATGATTTTTATCCCGATTGCGTTACGTTTACGAAAAATTATGCCAAAGACCACCACGTTTATTGAATTCATTCGTGAGCGGTTCGGTACAAAGTTAGCCAATGTGTATTTATTGTTCGGAATAGCCTTGGTGTTATATGTTTGTGTCATGCAGGCGGTAGGAATTGCGTATGCCTTCGAATATACCTTTCATCTAAATTTTAAAGTCGTTGCTTTTTTATCAGCGGTCCTCTTCTCAAGCTTCATTGCCATGTCTGGGCTAAAAGGCTCCATCTATAATTCTGTCTTCCAATTTTTCATTATCATGATTGTTATTTTTGTCACGATACCTCTCATTATTAAGAGCGTGGGATTAGAAAATATGTACGAAGGAATGCTACGGGCTGCAACCGACACGAGCCATCCGCAGCATAATCCGGATGCTCTGAACTTTTTTGGCTCCGCAGGCTGGATGTATGGATTATCAGCCGTGGTTATCGCCATGGGTCAAGTTGTATTAAGCCAGGGCTATTATTCAACCGCCGCTGCTGCTTCCAGTTCAAAGGGATTGTTTTGGGCGTATCTCATCGGAACTATTATCGCATGGTTGCCAATTCCGATGATATTTGGAAATGTGATTGGAGGAAGTGTCTATCATTTAGGTGTTTCCTCAGAAGAGCTCGGTGTATCGACGGGAGCGGCTCCATATATTTTCGATTATTTTCTCGGTAGCGGAGGGGCCATCATCTTCGTTGTCATGATCTTTATGGCTGGACTAACGACGGGAGGAAATGGTCTCGCCGGACTTCAGGCGATGTTGACGATCGATTTTTATAAAAGATACGTAAACAAGCAAGCGACTGAAAAACAACAACTCACATTCGGTCGAGGGATTATTTTTGCCTTAGGAATCACCATTGGAATTTGTTCTCTGTTTTTAGATGGGGTGTCCCTATTAACCATTGATATTTTTAGTGGAATTTTATTTGCTGCTCCTACCGCGTCGTTAATCATTGGATTGTGGTCTGGTCGACTAAACCCGAAAGTCTCGTTGCTTTCCATTGTCGTTGGATTGGCTTCAGGGTTAGCTGCCTACTTTATGATCGCTAATGATGATCTGAATTGGTTTGTCGGAAATATGCTATCCCTCTTTTTACCATTTCTCATAATCTTGGTAAGCCTGCCATTTACCAATAAAAAGTATGACTTTAACAAGCTGAAAAACTATCAACCGGAACATAAAATTAACCTATAAAAGGAGACTAACAGATGTCATTTGGTGTATATCAGTTTTTTAATTGGCTTATTTTTATCTGGTGCGGACTAGGAATGTTGTTTATCGCCATTGCGTCTATTCGGGAAGTATTTTTTCAGTTGAAAAAGACAGGGAAAGCGAAGGATCAGGATTCGGGAACAGATATAAAGCTTTCATGATTTGGAGAAAGAAAAGTTTTCAGTCTTGAACATTTGCATGAAGTAACATATATATTCAATCGATAAACTCTTCTACGACAATTGTAGAGGAGTTTTTTTAAGCCTTCAAAATATATAAGAATACAATAATATTATTATGTAAACTAATAGAGTGTGAGTGAGCTGCTCGTTGAACTTAAACCATCGAGGAGCGGTGTTTATTTATTCTACATCCTTGTTTGGAAGGTAGGGTGGTCAATATTATATTTTCTTCATAGAAATTACTTGTAATTTACAACTAAATACTCTATAGTTAATGATATCATAACTTGGTAAATGTTAGTGGAATAGAGATTACTAGGTAAAGGTGGTAAAGTTGATGACGGTGAATCATTCTAGTGTTCTATCAGTTGAATATTTCGAATCATATTTTCACCTCGTAATTTCATCAAGAAATTATGAAATTGATAAAGCGAAGGAGTTTATCATTCAAAACTTTTTTAAAGGTAATGTAAAGCAATATGGAGAAGATACTTGTTTAAGCTTCTGTTTGGCCTACTCCAGATTAACGGAAAGAATATGAGTAAATATGATATTTTGCAGGACCTATCTCCAGTCGTTTTTGTGAAACATCCATTAATATAATACTTGCAAAATACAAATAAAAGAGGGATGAATATGCGTGAAATTTGGGATGTTATTGTAATCGGAGGAGGTCAGGCGGGTCTGTCTTCAGGGTATTACTTACGCAAGAAGGGATATCAATTTATTATTCTCGAATCAAGTAACATTGCAGCAGGTTCCTGGCCAAATTATTATGACAGTCTTCAATTGTTCTCCCCAGCCAACTTTTCATCCTTGCCTGGAATGAAGTTCCCAGGTGATCTCAATCATTACCCTAGTAAATATGAAGTGATTCAATACTTAACAGATTATACTCAACATTTTCAACTTCCCGTTCATATTCATAAGCAGGTCCTATCTGTTGAGAAAAACAATAACCTATTTACAGTTGTTACCGGAACTGGAGAGACGTATCATTCTAAAGCGATTGTTAATGCTACGGGCACTTTTCGAAGTCCTTATATCCCTGTGATAAAGGGAAGGGAGTTATTTAATGGACGTATGCTTCATTCCTCTCAATATCGAAATCCCGAACCTTTTATTAATGAAAGAATTGTTGTTGTTGGAAGTGGAAATTCTGCTGTGCAAATTGCCATCGAGCTTTCAAAAGTTAGTAAGACAACATTAGCTGTACGTCAGCCCGTTCGTTTCCAAAAACAAAAAGTATTAGGTCAGGACATTCACGTTTGGCTGAAACTATCAGGTTTTGATCAATTTCCTTTTTGGAGATTGGGCAAAACCGCACCAAAAACAAAACCAGTACTGGATTTTGGACCATATAAAGAACAAATGGATAAAGGAAAACCAGACCAAGTCAACATGTTTACTAGTTTTTATAGAGATGGGATCATTTGGCCAGATGGGAGGAAGGAGCAGGTAGATACGGTCATTTTTGCCACTGGATATAAAAATCATCTTTCTCACTTAAAAACGGGAGCAATAGATTCAACAGGGGAACCCATACACGTAGGTGGGGTTAGTACTTCAGTACCTGGTCTCTATTATGTGGGGTTAGAAGGTCAACGCTCCTTTGCTTCTGCAACTTTGAGAGGGTCCGGTCCTGATGCAAAATTTGTGATTCGGAAGTTAGAACGGTATTTAAAACTATATAAATAAAGAGCACAGGGAGAAGATTTTCATAAATTATCTTCTCCTTGCTTATTCTTTCTCGAAAAATACATGCTCCGCATGAAGTCCATTATTCACGGTGATGATACCGAACGAAGGCTTCGGCTGTCTCCTTTTATCCGTGCAGGATCCAGGATTAAATAATAAGATACCGTTTATCTCCTTCAAAACCGGAATGTGTGAATGTCCAAAGATGATGCAATCCACCGAATCATCTGCAAATGCTTCCATTGCACGCCTCTCCGTCGTCCAGCGTTTGCCGTGACCATGAACGACCCCAATTCGGACACCTTCTTTATCTACTACAATTTTTTCGGGAAGAAGTTCTTGAAGTTCCTCAGAGTCTACATTCCCAAACACTCCTCTAACTTCTCCATATTGTAAACATTCATGATAAACATCTAACGTTTGCCAGTCTCCTGCATGGATTAGGAGGTCGGACTGTTTTAGCTCTGTAATGACTCTACTAGGGAGTGATTTTGCCTTTTTAGGGATATGTGTGTCCGAAATGACTGTAATTTTCATATTGTACCTCTTGTATGTAATCTCCATTTCTATCCGTTCTAACTATTAAAATATCAAAAGTTCATCATTTAGAACATTGTTAATTCAATTAACAATTTCTTGCTTAAGGAGTAGGATGCTTAAGAAGGCATTTCCTCTAGCACTTTAGTTCCCACACTTCACTAAATTCTGGAATACTAGGCACTTGATAAACCCCAGGGTTTCAATTAATACAGAATGACACCCCTATGTATAACATGTCCTTAATTGAAAATACTATACAAAAGTGGATTTTCCACCCAATTTTACCCCAACCTTTCTAAGGGAGAATTTGTATGAATATTGAAAAAATAAGTGGAGTCCAACTTTTTTACATCATGTCTGGATATATACTTGGGACAGCCATTATTTTAGGGTTAGGTCAAGATGTGAAGCAGGATGCATGGATTTTTATCACACTTGGCATGATAGGTGGGTTAATCTTAATGGCTGTTTATACTAAATTAGCTATTTATTATCCAGGTGACACACTTGTTCAGATGCTTCCGAAAATAATTGGAAAATTTCTTTCCTATCCCATCATCTTCTTATATATTTTACACTTTACCTATTCTGCAGCCAGGGCGTGTAGGGAATTAGGCGCTCTCATTATTACTACCATTTTAAATGAAACGCCAATCATTGTTGTCATAGGAAGTTTTATGTTGTTACTGATTTATTGCTTACGTGGGGGTGTTGAGAGCTTCGGACGTTTAGTAGAAATCGTATTTCCCGTTTATATTTTTTCTTTGCTTTTACTTTGGATTCTATTATTGACTGTAGATCAATTTAATGTGAAAAATCTAACTCCTATATTCGGTGAGGGTGTAAAACCTTTACTAATAAAAACATTTACAAATTCAATAAACTTTCCATTTGGGGAATCCATAGTCATCATGATGTTTTTTCCTTTTCTAAGCAACAAGCAGCATATAAGAAAAGTAGGTATGTCCAGTATGATATTGGGAGGTCTTCTATTAATCGTTAACTCCATTATGATGATCTCTGTAGTAGGGGCGGAAATTTACAGCTTGGATGCTTTTACACTTCTTTCAGCAACTCAAATGGTATCTGTTGCTGATTTCCTCGAACGCTTTGATGCACTTGTTATTTTAATGATGGTTTTAGGGGTGTTTTTTAAGGCAGGAGCGTTTTTATTTGGAGCTGCGGTTGGCATCTCTCAATTATTTCGTTTAAAACAAACTCGTTCTGTCTTGCTTGGACTTGGGACTATTATCGTGCCTTTATCGCTTATTAGTGCATCTAGTTATGTAGAAACACTTGGAAATTGGATTTGACTATTATGTTCCATATTTCCTCACTTTTTTACAAATCGTTTTGCCAATTGTGCTTCTTTGCATCGCGTTTATTGGCAAAATTAGATCCTCATAAAGGTCCATTTATTAACTGGGTGGTGCTGTTCATGGGAAGGTTAAGGTGGAAAAAAAACTTCACTTCCAAAATTGAAAATGATCTTCAAGACAAAATTCAAGTGCCAATAGAAAAAGATAAATTATCAGGCAACCTGGATAAAGACTTTAATCATATCAAACAGCTTTTTGAAGGTGCCCAAGATTTTGCCTATCGGGAGCTTAAAATATGCTCATCAAACTCTGCAGTCATATTATTTCTTAATGGGTTAGTCAACGTAGAAAGAATGGAATTACATGTAATTAATCCTTTAAATAGTTGTAACAGGGAATTACTTAAGCCTTCTGAACTAACGATTGGCCAAATCAAAGCAGTGATTAGTTCAGCACAAGTATCTCATGGGGGAACATTCCAGGAAGTAATTGATCAAATTTTGTCAGGCGGGACGATTTTATTAGTCAATGGCTTTGGAGAAGCACTTTTCATCAGTGAACAGTACTGGGAGCAGCGCTCAGTTGACGAACCAGTGTCTGAATCAGTCGTGTTAGGTCCAAGAGAAGGTTTTACGGAAAATATCCGAACAAATGCAAGTATGATTCGAAGACGGTTAAAAACAACAAAACTAAAAATGGAATACATGAAGATCGGAACACACTCGAAAACGGAAGTGGCCATAACCTATCTTGAAGATATCGCCCAAGCCTCAATTGTAGAGGAGGTTCGGAGCAGATTAAAAAGAATTGATATTGATTCCATTGAGGACAGTGGCTATATTGTTGAGTTTATTGAGGACCAACCTTTTTCCGTGTTCCCTCAGGTCTTGCAGACGGAGCGACCAGATCGAGTAGTGGGTAATCTTCTTGAAGGAAAAATCGGAATTATCGTAGCCAACAGCCCTTTTGTACTAATTGTTCCTATTACCTTTTTTGAAATGATGAATTCCCCTGAAGATTATTATGGAAGGTTTATTATGACATCGTTTATAAGATTTATAAGGTATTTATTCTTAGTGATTGCTTTATTGTTTCCCTCCATATATATTGCGGTGACAACATTCCATCAAGAATTATTGCCAACAAATCTTTTGTTTAGTGTCGCTTCCTCAAGGGAAAAGGTGCCCTTTCCAGCCGTTGTTGAAGCTTTATTAATGGAAATAACCTTTGAAGCACTGCGCGAAGCAGGGTTACGATTACCAAAACCGATTGGATCAACAGTTAGTATTGTTGGAGCTTTGGTAATTGGCCAGGCTGCGGTTGAGGCAGGAATTGTATCCGCCCCATTAGTTATTGTGGTTGCAACAACAGGGATTGCCTCATTTATGTTTCCTAATTATGCCTTAACAGGAGCCATTCGCCTCCTTCGGTTTTTTATGATATTTTTTTCCGCTATGCTTGGATTTTATGGAATTCTTTTAGGAGTCCTCTTTATAATGGTTCATCTTGTACAACTTCGATCGTTTGGTGTTCCCTATCTGGCACCTGTAGCACCATTAAAATTTAACAATTTAAAAGACATATTTATTCGAGTCCCATGGTGGAAAATGGAGGATCGGTCACAACAAACCGGGAAAAGGAATTTAAGGAGATTAGGTACTAGAAATCGTAAATATTAGTTTGTAAGGATTGATGGTAAAGATGAAAGTAATTAGAATGTTCTTGATAGGGATGCTGACTCTTATTTTACTTACAGGTTGTTGGAATCGTATAGAAATAAACGATATTGCTATCGTTACAGCGATTGGATTAGACCTTACCGAAAGTGATGAAATTCACTTATCACTTCAAGTAGCCATCCCATCAAAATTAGGATCATCTGGACCAACAGGAGGATCTAGTGAGAAAAGTACTTTTGTCATTTCAGAGACGGGTTCAACGATTTCGGAAGCTTTCAGTAATATACAAGGGAAGCTGTCAAGAACCATATTCTTTTCCCAAAGCAGGATCGTAATCATTGGAGAGGAATTAGCCAAAAAAAGTGTTTCACATGTGATTGATTTCCAAACAAGGTATGCTGAACCTCGAATCAACAGTTTTATTATGTTTACAAAAGGAAAGGCATTTAACATCATCAAAAGTATGCCGAAATTTGAAAGTATTTCCGCTGAAGAAATTAAAGAACTGGCAAAGCTCGGTGTAAGCCTAAAGATTTATGTAAGGGATTTTTTGAACATGCTTCTTACGGATGGCATAGAGCCCTTTGCTCCGCAGCTTACCTTAAAACCCTTAGAAGTTAATAGAAATAATACATCAGAGAAAACACTGGCTATAAATGGAATTGCAATTTTTAAACAAGACAAGCTAATAGGCTGGATGAGTGAAGAAGAAACTCGGGGTCTTTTATGGCTACGAAATGAAATGGAAAAAGGTGTTATTACAACCAGCGTGCCAAAGGACAAAGGTGGTGGGAATATTAGTATGGAAATTACAAGAGCAGATGTAAAAATCGTTCCCATCTTAAAGAACCAGGACTTAAAAATGGACGTACATATAATCTCAGAATTGACTGTCATAGAAAATGACTCACAGTTGAACCTATTTGATACAAAGGTAATCGAGGATATACAAAAAGATATTAATACTCAGATTAAGAATAAAGTCCAAATGGTCATTGATAAGGGACAAAAGGAATATAACTCAGATATTTTTGGTTTTGGGCATTTAGTTTACCAAAGATACCCAAAAGAGTGGAATGCTAAATATAAAAATAATTGGGAAGAGGTATTTGCTGAGATAGAGGTAACCATCAATTCAAAAGCTCTTATAAGAAGAATCGGTTTAATCAAATAACAAAAAGGAATGGAATATGCTTAAGATTCTCATGATTTTCCTCATTTTTGTTTCACTTTATGCATGGGAGGCTATAAATTTATTAAGAAAGAGAGAAATAAAAGAGTTAGCTGTTTTTTCTTTTCTCATGATGATTGGCTTAGCCCTTAGTCTATTTATGGTTATTCGGTCTTTTATCTAACATGGATCGTTGCTTACCCAGGTAGCTTAATATAGTAAGTTTCATGTGGACCTTCATGTTTCGTCTAAACACTAACGTATGAATCTCCTTTAGGGAATAAAATCATACCTTTCATAGGATAATAATCGTAACCGTATCTGTTATTAGAGGAGTGTAACCAACTTGACTAAAAAAGAACCGTTTCAGTGCCAAGAAGATATGGACCAAGTTAGTCACTATTTGATTGAACAAATAGCCCGGATTAGTGTCGATGAAGAGGAAGAGCGAATGAGAGATGAATTGGAATTGCATAAATCGGAGAAAGCTGACTGAAGTTGAGGTCAGCTTTTTTGCAATTATCTTTTAGACTTTGACTCGAAAGTCGAATCATGACTTTTTGTTTAAAATTAACATCTCACTCAAAAACGTATCCTTTCACCATTTGCGTAAATAATAACGGTACATCATGAAGAAAATGGGTGAAAAGTGAATGAAGAAAGAACGAAGAGGGTTGTCTGCTTGGCAGCTGACGATGATGGCGTTAGGAAGTGTCATCGGGGGTTCCTTTTTCCTCGGATCATCGGTTGCCATTAATGCGGCAGGACCTGCGATTTTGATATCGTTTATATTAGGGGGAGCACTTGTTTATTTTATCCTTTATGCATTGTCTGAAATGACAGTGGGAAGTCCGACGATTGGATCGTTTAGTACGTTTGCTGCACGAGAGCTTGGAAATGGGACGGGTTTTGTAGTAGGCTGGCTCTACTGGACAGGTACGATTCTCTCGATGTCTAGTGAAGCAACAGCGATCTCAATGCTTATTAGCAATTGGTATCCGAACGTGTCGATCGCATGGCTTGGTGGATCGATCATCGTCGGAATTACGCTGATCAATTTATTAGGAGTAGACAAGATTGGGAAGCTTACCAGTGGGTTATCGGCGATTAAAGTGTTCGCGATTATCTTTTTTATCCTTACCGCCCTAGGGTTGATTTTCGGAGTATTTCCTGGGGCTACAGCGATTGGATTAGGAGAGGTGACACGACAGCCCCTCATGCCAGGAGGAATCAGCGGAATTGCAGGGAGCATGCTGTTGGTTATTTTTACATACGCTGGATTTGAAATTATTGCGCTCGCTGCAACCGAGGCAGACAACCCTACAGACACCATTCCCAAAGCAATTCGTAATACAGTGTTGTGTTTGGTAGGGCTGTATCTGTTATACGTGCTTGTGTTACTGCCACTTATCCCAACAGCACTTCTAAGTGAAAATGTCAGTCCAATGGTCGCATCACTCACTCGATGGGGGATTGGTTGGGCAGGGACGGCATTAAACTTGGTATTAATTTCGGCGATTCTCTCAGCCATGCTGTCAGCCGTATTTGGTTTAGGAAGAATGATTCGTTCCCTTGTGATTGAAGGTCATGCGCCACAAAGATTAAAAGACAATACGGACGTTCCTTATCGGGGAATAATATTTTCTGGATTAGCGATGCTCGCCGGCTTATTATTCGGTCTTTTGTTTCCGAGAGCCTATCTGGTATTAATCACATCAGGTGGATTTGCATTAATTTTCACTTATGCCGTGATTATGGCCAGTCATATTCGTTATAGGAAAAGAAATGGCTGTCCACCGGGTGGCATTTGTCAGATGCCAGGATTTCCTTATACTTCGTGGATTGCTTTGGTCAGCTTAATCATTGTGCTCCTTAGTATGCCATTGATTCCCGGACAAACAGCGGGATTGTTTACTGGGATAAGTATGGTCGTATTCTTCTCGTTAACGTATTTGGTCATGAGTCGTAGAAGTGGTCTACAAGGTCATGACGACCGAGTCCGTGGAACGCTGCAATCGAATTTTGCTACAGAGTTTTCTGAGGAGTTATATGGAGATAATGATAAGGATAAAAAATAACCTAGTGAACTCTTCTTGTATTCATTCAAGAGGAGTTTCTTTTTGTATAATGAATGTAAATACGATATAAAGGAGTGTATTCATTGTACAAGTTAGACACACCTTCATTGCTTCTTGACTATCAAAAGCTTTTAACAAACATAAACGAAATGTCATCCTTTGCAAAAGAACAAGGAATCGCTTACCGTCCACATATTAAAACACATAAGTCGATAAAAATTGCCCAGCTACAGATGGAAGCGGGTGCCGTTGGGATTACAACAGCAAAAATCAGTGAAGCTGAAGTGATGGCTGCTGGTGGAATCAAAGATATATTGATTGCTTATCCCATCTCTAGCCCTGATAAAATCAAACGATTAGTCAAGCTACTCGAGCAAGGAGTTCAAGTAAAGATTGCTGTCGATAATAAGGTAGCATTATCGTATTTGCAAAGAGAGCTAGAACATACTCCCTTTACACTTGAAGTATGGATCAAAGTAAATTCTGGACTGAATCGTTGTGGAGTGGAACCAGGAAAGAAAGCGGTCATCTTAGCGAAAGCGATCATGACTCACTCCAAGTTAAAGCTTGGCGGTATTTTTACTCACGCAGGTCATTCCTATGCTGCGAAAACAATGGACGAGATTGAAAAGATTGGACATCACGAAGGCCTGAGCGTTGTCGAAAGTGCGGAACAGTGTGAAAAAGAGGGTATCCGAATTCCTGTTCGTAGTGTCGGTTCAACACCAACCTATAAGAAGGCTGGTAAAGTAGCAGGCGTGACGGAAATTCGACCTGGAAATGCTGTGTTTTACGATGCTATTCAGGCTGGGTTGGGTGTGACATCAATTGAGAATTGTGCCCTTACACTACTTGCTTCAGTAGTGGGAGTCTACAAGGATCGCGTCATTTTTGATACAGGAAGTAAATCACTTTGCTTAGACAAAGGAGCACATGGAAACCAGACCGTTACTGGCTTTGGACATGTAATGGGACACCCAGAAATCGTCATTGAACGCCTGTCGGAGGAACATGGAGTTGGGGATTTGTTACAGGAGACAACATTAAAGCTAAATGATAAAGTGCAAATTATTCCAAATCATGCATGTACGGTGGTTAACCAGTTTGACGAATATGTGGTACACGAGAATGGTCGTGTGATGGATGTTTGGAAGGTAGATGGTCGAGGAATGGTTAAGTAAATTTAAGGTTTATTCAGACAGAGACGATACCCTCAGAACAAAACGAGTCCGAAACAGGGTCTCATTAGGACAAAAACCACAGGGATACTCCAACCCAAGTCCGAATAAAGGATGAATTAGGACAGAAGCCGCTTGTGTAAGCGAACCGGAGTCCGAAACAGGGTCTCATTAGGACAAAAACCACTGAAAAGAACCAATCCAGGTCCGAAAAAAGGTCCTATTAAGACAGGAACAACTTCGATAATCTAAAGGGAGTTCAAATTATGGACAAGATCAAACAAACCGTCTTCATCACCAAGCATTACATTGCTAAAAGCTCTAAGTAACTAAGACAAAGAAATACTATGTTAAAATAAGTTCATTATTATTAATGAGGTGAACCCATTGTCCATAGAAAACATCGTTCAACAACAAATTGAATTTTACAACGCCGGAGATCTAGAAGGTTTCGCCAGTACATATTCCGATGACATCACTGTCTACACTTTCCCAGACAACACCGTTACACTAAGCGGAAAGCAAGCACTGATCGAACGATATACAGAAACCTTTAAAAAGAACATGCACGCAGAAATTAAAAATCGCTCTATTGTCGGAAACAAAGTGATTGATTGGGAGTTTGCGACCAACGGGTTAACAGGTGAAACGGTGAGCTTAATGGCCATTTACGAGGTGGATAACAACCTTATTTCAAAGGTCTGGTTTATCAGAGAGTAAAAGTTTTATAAATAAACTTTATTTTTGCACAAATGAAAATTTTTCAAAAATCCGGTTGACTTATCCCATCACTCGTAATAGAATTAAGAAAATTTAAAAAGTTGAAACACAGTGAATGGGAGCATTAAGGATCATTTATTGTTTAGAGAGCTGTCGGTTGGTGAAAGACAGTCAATAAATCCCCCAACTCGCCCAGAAGTGGTAAGGCTGAAGTGGTAGTAGGCCTTAACGGATGACAACCGTAATCAAGTCATAAAGTGGGTTTGTTGTGTTAACGAACAAACCAAAAAGAGTGGTACCACGTAGGCAAAGCCTGTCGTCTCTTATGAGATGATGGGCTTTTTATATTTTCTGAAGAAAGGTCGTTGTGACAATGGAAAAATTTGAGAAGTACTCTAGAAGTTATTTTATGCCTCCTGTCAAAAGTATGAAGTGGATGGAGAAGGAATACATTACCGAAGCGCCTTTATGGTGTAGTGTGGATTTAAGGGACGGAAACCAAGCGTTGGTTGTTCCGTTAACACTTGAAGAAAAGCTAGAGTACTTCCAATTGCTCGTAAAAATTGGGTTCAAAGAAATTGAAGTTGGCTTTCCAGCTGCCTCTGAAACGGAGTACACATTTTTACGTACATTGATTGAGCAAAACTTAATCCCAGACGATGTGACGATCCAAGTGCTAACACAATCAAGAGATCATATCATCAAGAAAACGTTCGAATCGCTTCAAGGTGTGAAAAAAGCTGTTGTTCACTTATATAATTCAACGTCTGTTGCTCAAAGAGAACAGGTGTTTAGAAAAACAAAAGAGGAAATCATTGATATTGCGGTAACAGGTGCGAAGCTACTACAGAAGTATGCGGCTGAAACAGAAGGGGAGTTTGTTTTCCAATATTCACCTGAGAGCTTTACCGGAACGGAAATGGAGTTTGCCTTAGATATTTGTAATCGAGTCCTTGACGTGTGGCAGCCAACAGCTGAGAACAAGGTGATAATTAATCTACCTGCAACGGTTTCTCACTCGATGCCACATGTGTATGCCAGCCAGATCGAGTACATCAGTGATCACTTAAGCTACCGAGACAACGTAATTCTTTCGATTCACCCGCATAATGACCGTGGCAGCGGAATTGCCGATGCTGAATTGGCGGTATTAGCAGGAGGACAACGAATTGAGGGAACATTGTTCGGAAACGGTGAAAGAACAGGGAATGTCGATATCGTGACACTAGCTCTGAACCTTTACTCACACGGTGTGGATCCAAAGCTAAACTTTGAAAATGTCATAGAAATCATGGAAACATATGAGCGCTTAACAAAGATGAAGGTTCATGAAAGACATCCGTATGCTGGGAAGCTTGTGTTTACGGCGTTCTCTGGTTCCCATCAAGATGCGATTACAAAGGGCTTTAAGTGGCGGGAAGAAAAGGAAAATGTAGCATGGAATGTTCCTTACTTAGTCATCGATCCTAAGGATATTGGAAGAGAATACGAGGGAGATATTATTCGTATCAATAGCCAATCGGGTAAAGGCGGAATTGGTTATCTTCTAGAACAGCAATACGGCTTTGATCTTCCACCGAAAATGCGGGAACACTTTGGGTATGCCGTCAAAAATGTTTCTGATCATGAAAATAAAGAGCTTATGCCAAATGAGATTTACAACATCTTTATCAATGGTTATGTGAATATTACTGATCCAATTCAGTTCATTCAGTCTAAAACGGCTAAAAATGAAAACTATGATACGATCGTCACGGTTAAGTATGAAGGCATTGAAATGGATATTCCGGGTGTAGGTAATGGCCGCTTGGATGCGGTGAGCAATGCACTACAAACGAAGTTCGGGATCGAGGTTGCTGATTTAGAGTACAAACAGCATGCCCAAGAAATCGGCTCGAAATCCAATGCCGTCTCTTATATTGGCATAAAAGATCAAACTGGAAACGTCCATTGGGGCTGTGGAATTGACACAGATATTATGACTTCATCCATCCGTGCATTGTTTAGTGCCGTGAATTCTTTGGTGAAAAGCAATCAAAAAATAGAAGCCATTGCCCATAAATAACAGATATCGCTAAAAAAGCCTAAATCTTATTTGGATTTAGGCTTTTTACATGTAAGTCATTCTTAAGGTTTACTATATTTTGCTACTAAAATTCCCCTACTATGGAAAAAAAGACCTGTCCGATGTGGTATAATAGAGTAGACAATTGCATATAGGCAGGGTGGGGCGGTTGAGCCTTCCGTAGGGGAGGTGATAAATATCGTTGATTTGAATACCGCAATGTTTATGATATCGCTGGTAACTCTAATCATACTTTTGATTGATAAAATAAAAAAGTAAAACCCACCCTGATCTTGGCGGACAGGTGGGCTCTACTCAGAAAACACTAATGTTCATGCCAATCGCATCATTCTGCGATTATGCGTTGTCAAGGTAAGCGTAGTGTTTAGAGCACTGCGCTTATTTTTAGTATTTGGAATATCTATCCTTATTATAGACTAATTTTATAAAAAAATAAATGAATTAGAATGGAATCTTATAACAAATTCCTGACCGGAAACTAAATGCCGATAGAGGAAAGACTAACTACCAGTATCATACTACACGTAGAGGTAAGAAAAACAACAAATGGAAACAAAGCTACACTGGGATCAGCGGACTATAGGATAATTACCAATACCTTTGGAAAAAATATATCTTTAATATGGTAAAAAAACTATTTAGGAATTCTAATAGAAGGAACAAAATCATGATTATTCCAAAAGAAGCTGCTAAAAAGATAGATACTGTTTATAAGGATTTAGTTAAGGCTGACCAAAAGGACCATGATATTTGGTTTGAATATGTGTTTTTATCCTGGCAATGGTGGCTTTGTATCATACTTTCGATCATTCCATGGGTATTATGGTGGAAATATAGAAAAAAAGAGTCCACGAATCGTTTATTACTCGGGGGATTTTTTATTATGTTCATTTCAACGCTCCTAGACTCTTATGGAACAGAACTAGGTTTTTGGGATTACAGATATGAACCTGTTCCGTTCCTTCCATCTTTCGTCCCATGGGATTTAAGTCTTCTTCCTATTACTTTCCTTGTTCTTGTGCAAATAAAACCCAATATCTCTCCAATTTTAAAAGCCATGCTCTATTCGTTTTTTAGCTCATTTATTGGTGAACCTTTTTTTGAATACTTAGGATTTTATCAATCAATAAATTGGAACCATCTGTATTCATTTCCTATTCATTTCTTGATATTTCTAATTGGTTATTTCCTTGTTACAGGCAAGAATTTTGAGGAGATAAAAAATAAATAGGCAATGAATGTTTTGTGGGAATAGGTTTTTGCACTTGACATGTTTTACTGTAACGAATATTATTACAGTAAGAAAAACAATTCGTAGGAGGCAACCCATGAATAGTGATTTCACCCTTGCGATTCACAGTTTAACTCTTCTGGCGTTGCAGCCGGACCGAATGTCAACCAGTGAGTACATCGCGGAGAGTGCAGGAGTACATCCCGTTCGTATTCGCAAAGTGCTTAGCTTGTTAAAGAAGAATGGCTTTATCACATCAAAAGAAGGTACAGGTGGCGGATTTATTTTTGCCTTGGACTTGGATCAGGTTAATCTTTGGGATATTTATCAAATCACATCTGAAGGTGCTCTCCAGCCAAAATGTACAGAGTCTAACGGTCAGTGCATTGTAGGAGCGAATATGAAAAGCGTTCTATTCTCCATCTTTATGGGAGCAGAAGAACATCTAGGTGTATATTTGAAAGAATACACAATAAAAGAAGTAGTTGAATTAGTGAAACAAAAAGAAACATAATTAGCTCGTTTCTTTTTCGAATAAATGTAATAAAAATCATTACAGATGAAAAAGGAGACCTACCCATGAAAGTGAAAATCAATCGTAATGCAGCGAAGGTTTTAAAGAAAATGTTGGAAAGTGAAGAGGCTCAAGGAAAGATGGTTCGTGTATACGTGACAGAAAATCATGTGAATCACGCACACTTTGACCTAAAGCTTGATACACCAACCGAGCATGATGAAATTGTAAAAACAGACAAAGATATTGAAATTCTGTTAGATCGTCGTGAAAGCTTTTTAGATGGCGTATGGATTCAATATTTCTTTTTACCAAAAGAAGAATTTATGATTACGAATCCATCAACAGGATTTCACCAGCATTAATCACTAGGTAAAATGTAAAATAAAACATTACAGTTAAGGTGGTGCAACGTGATGAAACCTTTCCAAGTGGGAGATTGGGTAAGAGGGAAAACAAACTACGGGGAGTTGTTTCATGGCTATATTCAAAGCGATGAACCATTCTCACAGAACATGAAAGTCAGAGTCATCAAGAGTGACAATGAAGAGATGGAGGGAAAGGTGATCTCAGCGAATTCTATTAAAATGAGACGCTTAGAAACATCCGCAACCTATTCCAAGGATTCAATCCTTGCATTAATTGATATTGCCCTTTTGATCAAGGACAAAGAATGGTTTATGGAACTTACCTCCTTGTTAACGAAGCCAACCAAACTTGAAGCGCAAATGATTAATAAACCAGCGAACAATCGCATAGAAAAAAGACAGAACATATAAAGAAAGAGGGATAAACATGAGCATTGTGAACATTACTGATGATACGTTTAAAAATGAAATAAGCAACGGGTTAGTCCTTGTTGACTTCTGGGCACCTTGGTGTGGACCATGTAAAATGATTGCGCCTGTTCTAGAAGAAATCAACGAAGAAATGGGAGACCAAGTAAAAATTGCTAAACTAAATGTAGACGATAACCAAGTCACAACAGGTGAATTTGGAGTCATGAGTATTCCAACCCTGCTTTTATTTAAAGACGGGGAAGTGGTCGAAAAGGTTATAGGATTCCAACCTAAGGAAAATCTAGTAGAGGTAATATCTAAACATCTTTAATAAAAAACGTGCCCTGCACCAAAAAGGAGTTTAACGATGAATCATTTATTCACCCCTTATGAAATCAAAGGATTATCATTAAAAAACCGTGTCGTAATGCCACCTATGTGCCAATATTCTGTTACGAATAAGGATGGAATTGCTACAGATTGGCATTATGTGCATTATGTAAGCCGCGCCATTGGTGGTGCCAGCCTAATCATTATTGAAATGACAGACGTAGAGCCAGACGGCCGCATTAGTGATTACGATTTAGGATTATGGTCTGACGAACAAATCCCTGCACTTGCTCGCATTGTGGAAGCTTGTCATCAGCACGGGGCAAAGGTAGGCATCCAAATTGCGCATGCTGGACGTAAAGCGCAGGATGCAGCTGAACCCGTTGCACCATCTGCTATTCCGTTTGATGGGAATTCAAAAACACCAAGAGAACTTTCCAACGTGGAAGTAAAAGAAATGGTTGAAAAATTCCGTCTAGCCGTTCGACGTGCTGTTCAGGCGGGGGTTGACGTGATTGAACTTCACGGGGCACATGGATATTTGATTCACCAATTCACCTCTCCATTCACGAATAAAAGAACCGATGAATATGGTCAAGAGCTAACCAAGTTTGGCCGTGAAGTCATAGAAGCTGCAAAAAGCGAAATGCCTGAAGATATGCCTTTAATCATGCGAATCTCTGCTAGAGAGTATGTGGAAGGTGGATATGGTATTAACGAAAGCATCGAGTTCTCAAGAGTATTCCAGCAAGCGGGAGTAGATATGTTCCACGTAAGTGCGGGTGGAGAAGGACCAATCGCTGCTGCCGGTAAACCTGGTACACATGTGGCGTATCAAGTACCGCTAGCTAGAGCAATCAAAGAAGAACTAAATGTTCCCGTTATTGCCGTTGGTCGTTTAGATGAACCATCTCTTGCAAACTCCGTAATTGGAAATGAAGACGCCGATCTTGTCGCGGTTGGAAGAGGAATGCTTAGAAATCCTTATTGGGCACTCGAAGCAGCAACGGTATTAAAGAAGGAAGTAGCATTACCGAAGCAGTATGAAACTGGTTTTCCGAGAAATTAAGGATATATTTGTATATATTTGAAAAACGCTCAGAGATTATCTTTGAGCTTTTTTCGTGTAAAAATTATGGCGGGTTGCGGTTCTATAAATCATTAGATTCAAGATTATTAAAAGAAAAAGGAAAAAAAATAAGTACATAATATAAGGATCACCACCTGAATATATTCCATCTGCTAAATACCCACCAATGATTCCAGTGATTGTTGACACCAATAATGTAATGCCACTAAACAAGACAATCGTAAATCCATTAACGAGTTTTTTCTGTTTAAATGGTCCCATCATAAGCAAGGTGATTAGTAGAGAACTCCCTATAAAGATAAGTAATATAACTTTTAGAAAAAAATATATTTCCATTGAGTGCCACCCCTTCCAACCTGCGATATACTTATTTTGGCATATTTTTACATTTTATATAATTTGCTAGGGAGAGATTTGATGACAAATATATATTTTGTGAGACACGCTCACTCTACCTATTCACCTGATGAAATGGAAAGGCCTTTATCTGAAAAGGGCTATCTGGATGCTTTAAGGGTCACTGAGTTATTAAAAGAAGAGAACATCGATGTGGTCGTTTCAAGCCCGTATAAACGAGCCTTTCAAACCGTGCAGGGGACGGCAGATTTTTTTCATAAAAAGATTGAGATAGTAGAAGAATGTAAAGAACGTCTATTAACTACATCTCCTGCTGAAAACTTTACCAATGCCATCACAAAGGTATGGGAGGACTACAACTTTTCATGGGAGGGTGGCGAGTCTAATTTCTTTGCACAACAACGTGGTATAAAGGGTATTTACCAGATTTTGGATAAATATAAAAATAAAAATATCGTGATTGGTATTCACGGGAATATTATGGTATTAATCATGAATTATTTTAATCATCAATACGATTTTACCTTCTGGAAAGAACTTGATATGCCTGATATTTATAAATTAACTTTTGAAGGTAGAGAACTAAAGGAAGTAAAGAGAATATGGAGAAGAATTCCACAATGATCATAGGGAATGTTGAGATTCGAAGACCAAAACCTTCAGATGTACTTGAATTACATGAGTTTTTTAGAAGGGTCATAATGGATACGTTTATAAAAGAAGGTATCGGAGACTTATTGGATGATATTGAACAGGAAATAACAACAAAGAAGGATTATTTAAGGAAAGACTTAGAAAGTGGCGGTAAAGATAGGTATTTCCTCATTGCTTTATATGGAAATAAAATCGTTGGAACCATTGAGTATGGTCCAACAAGTGAGCTTATCAAACAATGTACAAACGATGTTTTAAAGGATCTGAATGAAGTGGGGACAGTTTTTGTTCATCCAGATTATCAAAGACAGGGAATTGGTAATAAGTTATTAATTAAGATGTACGTAGCTCTAAGGAATCATGGAATCGAAGAGTTTTGTTTAGATTCTGGATATACAAGTGCACAAAAAATTTGGAAAAAGAAATATGGAGCACCAAATTTTTTGTTAGAAGATTATTGGAGGAAAGGTGTACATCATATGATCTGGAGGATAAAGTTAGAATTTCAATAGCAAAGATCTCAAACATTCATTTTTAGTTGAAGATTGAAATAATAGCTTCAAGGAATTTGGCCAATTAACAGAGATGTCTTTTATTATCTTATAAGAATTGTTTATTTCTCTTTAGAAGAGCAGGTACCTCAATGGTATCTCCTTTACGTTTATCAAATATCTTTTTTCAAATTTAGGAGTTCAATTTCAATTGTTGTTGTAACGATAATACTGTACGATACATAGTATAAAACATATACTGTATGACATATAGTAATAAAAATGAGGTGGGTGAATGAGTGATTTATTGAATTCATTAACAACAGAGCTTAGGAGAGGAACATTGACACTTGCGGTTTTAAGTCAGTTGAGAACCGCCCAATATGGATATTCACTTGTACAATTATTGGAGGAATCTGGGGTTTCTATTGATCAAAGTACCTTATATCCATTGCTTCGCAGATTAGAAAAACAAGAGTTGGTAACAAGTAGTTGGGATACTACTGAGAGTCGACCACGGAAGTATTATGTATTAAGTGAATATGGGTTAGAAGTATTTCTACAGTTGAAAAAGGAATGGATGAAGAATACTAAACAGCTTTATCGCATATTAAAGGAGGAAGATGATGAATTTAATTGAGGTGTATATTCAAGAAGTTACTCGGAGGCTTCCTGAGAAAAATCGTGAGGATATCGCACTTGAGTTACGGTCGACTATTGAAGATATGCTATCTGATGACTATAGTGAAGAAGATGTAAAGGTGGCACTTGAAAAACTGGGGAGTCCAGTCTCTTTAGCTAATGGTTATCGTGATCGCCCCATGTACTTAATTGGTCCACGTCATTTTGATGTATATGTTACGTTATTAAAAATGATTTTGCCCATTGCCGCTGTCATTTCTTTCATCTCAATGATTGCAGAATATTTTACAGGATATAATGGCGAGGAAGCAATCATAAATGTAGTATTAGATATTGTTGGTTATGGAATAGGGAGAATTCTTGAGGTAGCCATTCAAACATTCTTTTGGTTAACCATCGTGTTTGCCATTTTAGAAAGAGTGGATAAAGGAAAAGATGACCATCCATTAACAGCAAGCCTTCAAAAATGGACTCCTGATGATTTGAAAAGTATCCCTTATATCCCTAAGAAGAAAGCCATATCCAAGTGTGAAGTATTTGGAGGATTATTATGGACGGCAATCTGGGCGACACTATACTTTTATGCGAATCATCTGGTTGGTGTATATGTAGGGGATGAGGACGGACTAGAATTTGTGACTCCAGCCTTGAATCAAGAAATATTGCTACAGTATTGGTTAATCGTCGGAATGGTGATCCTATTAGAAATCGGATTATCCCTGTATAAATTAATTAAGGGTCAATGGACGAAAAAAATGTCTATATTCAATACGATCCTCCAGGTTTATGCCACTTTTGTTTTTATTGTTATCGTCATCACTCCCAATCTACTAAACCAAGAGTTTATTATATTCATGACAGATATCTTTACTATTAGTGCAAATCATTTTAGAGCGTGGATGGTTGGTGGTGGGATATTTTTCTTTATCTTATCTGCGGCTATCAGTGTGGTTGATGGTTTCCGCAAGGCTAGAGTTCGTTAATATCATTCAAACGATTGGTGAAGGGAGACATTACACTAAAGGATATAATCTAAAACCAAGCGAAAAACTAGTTTGAAAGTTGTTGAACGGTTTTGAAAGCTAACATATAACACAAACCCTAAGGGGCATTAATCTAAGAAGGATTAATGCTCTATTTTTATCTAGTTGGTTCAACGGGTCCGTTGATTGATTTGCACATATCGTGCAGATTATATCAAGACAAATCTCCGAGAATCACAATATACTTATAGAAAGTTCACTTATGAAGGAGTTTTTACCATGCTTCACTCGTTTATTCCTATAAATTTAATTCCATAATGGTTGAGATTTTTTTAAACCCCAGTGATTTATACAATGCTTTAGCTGGATTTCCGGTGAATACATTGAGCTGAATAGTTTGTATTTCTTGCTCATAAAAGTTTTGGATGGCTGCTTTCATTAAATTTTTACCTATACCTGTCTTTCTATAAAAAGGAAATACATATAACTGGTCAATATGTCCGATTGCCTTACCTGTCAACTGATTCCAATCTATCGTTAACAAAATCCAGCCTTTTAGAATCCTGTTCTCCTCTTCAATCAAATAATAGCCCCCGTTATGAATAACTGGGAAAAACATGGTATAAGAATTTTCAAAACTATTAGGTAAATACCCCATAGAGCTCTCGTTAAGCACAGTTCCTGAAAGCCTAAGAATATAGTCAGTTTCTATTGCGTTTCCTTTTCTTATTGTCATAAGTGCACCTCAAATCAAACATATAATGAATAATATATATTTAAAGAAGTTTAATGGTGCTTGATTAACTCACTGACAAGTAAGAAATAAATAACTTTGTTATCTAGGATTTATCGACTTATATGTAATAACAAGTGGGGAAAGAATAAGGATAGGAGAACTCCTAATGGTAAAAGAAAAATGCACTCTTTAAATAGAATGCATTTTTCTTCTAAAATATTATTTCGACTGAGCAGCCATCCATTCCATAATGGTAGTTGTTTTCCCGTCGATCATCGTAGTTGGTACGTTGTTGTAAACATAGATCCAAGACCAATGTCCAGGGTATTGGTATGGAGTACCATCTGCGTTTTTATATAATCCTGACGTATCACGGACATCATCAAACAATGACAAATGAACATTGGTAGCTCCGGCATCAAGTAAACGGTTATAAGTTGGTATAGTGTTTTGTTCAGGTCGAAGAGTAGTGTCATTTTTCGCGTGTACAAACCAAATTGGCGTTTGTTTCAGAGCCTGAATATCATCATCCGAAATTAACGAATCATTTAATCCTTCACAGACAGGGTAGGCAGCTGCAAAGTATCCTGGATAATCACGAACCATGAGCATGGTCATATATCCGCCGTTCGAAGCTCCGCCAATATAGATGCGATCTGGATCCACATCTTTATGATTGGCCACATAATCTTCAATTAAAGCCATAAGAGCCTCTTGATAAATGGATGTTCCATCAGCAGAGCCAGTAACACCTTGCATCCATCTAGTTGGTGTTTGAGGTGCTAATACATGAGCGCCATCAAAGTAGGCCTGGATTTCTTCTGAAGCAAAGGCAGTAGCTTTATTAGCTGAAAGAGGGATGGTTGTATCTGTACCACCTTCACCGCCACCGTGCAGCCAAATGACTAGTGGATTCTTTTCTTGTCCTTTAGTTTTTTGAGGTTCATAGTTTGCATAAGTTAAAGTCGTATCTTCATGCGTGAAACTTCCAGATGAGAAATCGTCAACTAACTCTCTCGTTCCTCCATCACTTGAAGTTACAACTAATCCTGAAATCTTTCCTGAATTGTATACAATATCCTTCACTTGCGTAATTGTATATTCACTATCAACCCAGTCGTTAAATCGATAATAATTCAGAGCAGATCCTAATGTTACAGTTGGTCCTATCTCCATTTCTAATACAACATATTTTCCTCTCACAGCAGGGTTTCCATTTGCATCAGAAACATAAGCTTTGGTAACCTTTCGATTTCCTTCCTCTAAAAATGGATTGGCCAATCTGTCGTCACTTCTTTTCACATGAACGTTAAACGTATCTTTTGTCACCGAATTCTGGGGGATAGGGGTGTTAAGATCGACGATGACCTTTGTAATAGCGGCGCCCCAGTCTTCAATTTCTGTGACCGTTCGATAAGTGGACGAGTTTGTGTCTAATTGGTTAGCAGCGGATGCATCAAGAGTGAATGAAAAGGTCATGGCAGCAGCAAAAGTTACCATCATAGCGGATTTTACACGTTTTTTCATTGTTTTTAACATGTTCTTCTTTTTCCTCCTTTGTGTTAACAAGTATGGGCACAGAAACACTACATTAGGAAAAAAGATGATCCCTCCTCTATCAGATTGTATGTAAGCCCTTACAAATTAAAGGTTATCATGAAGAGGACGATAGGATAAGGGCTGATGTATAGCAATTTTTTGTGTTTACAAGTATTTTTTTATTATATTCAGAAAATTAAAATAAATTTTAAATTAGCAAGAGTCGTATTACCTAATAATGAAGATCAACAGTGAATTACTTTCTCAAAATCCCTAAATATTCCTTCCACGGACCAACATCGGTTTGGTATCGTTTGGCCATCACACGTACAATTTGTGCCATATGGGTTAGATCATGTACGACCCATGTGGAAATCAACTCTCTTACCTTTACCACACCAAAAGCAGGATGGATGCCAGTTAATTCAAGATGTTCCTCTGGACCAACCAATTCTTTCAGCTTTTTGATATTTTGCTCTCTCAATCTTTTATACTGTGTAAACTTTTCCTTCAAACTTTGCTCAGACTTTTGGTCTAAGTGGGCAAAGCGGTCAAAAGGGGGAAAGGGTTTGCTTTTACCGTCTTCTAGGATCATTTGTAAACGAGGAATCCAATTTGTTTTTTCTCCATCAATCAGATGATCAATGACTTCTACGGCATTCCATGTTCCTTCACCTTCACAACTTTCGAGCCAGCCCTCCGATAAACCAACAAGGAACGTTTCTAGGGTGTGGGGTGTTTTTTCCAATACCTCAATCGCTTCTTCAAGTGTAAAATTCATAACTTTTCTCCTTTCCGAATATATAAGGATTCTGGGAACATTGTATAATTAAAATATATACTTTTTTACATAGGGAGAGGCTTTTATGACACCAATCACGTTCAATGATATTCATAAAGTAGGTCATAATATACACGAAACAGAAACATTCACGCATTTCCACTATCCAGAAATGCTATCAAGATATAATAGTAATTTTATAGAATACAAAGCATGGGTATCAAAGGAAGAGTTATTACGTGATATAAAATATTTACGAGATTTTCATGTAAAAAATGGCCAAAAGCATGTGAAGTTTTATTTTCCAGCTGGGGGAGAAATCCCTGATCACATAAAGGCCGTTTTAACTGAAAATGGATTTGAAGTAGAAAAAATGGAATTATACACAATACAGCCAAGCTTGTTTCCACGCGTGGAATCTCACCCAGATATCAGCATTCAACCGGTAAATGACGCTAACTGTGAAGACTTTTTATCCTTACAGTACCAGCAGGATATTCAATTTGGAACGAACTTTGCTGTGGAAAAGATTGCATTGTATAAGCGATTCTTTGAAGATCCTAAAATCGTCCAGTTGCTGGCTTATTACAAAGGAATACCAGTCGGTTCTGTACATTTAATTCTATCTGAAGGCACAGTTGAAATCGATGATTTTTCGGTAAAACCTGATTATCAACGAAAAGGGATCGGTAGTAGGTTACAAAAATACGTCATGGAACATTATTCAGATAAAACGGTTATTTTAGTGGCGGAAGGTAGCGATACGCCAAGAGAAATGTATCAAAGACAAAATTACCAATTGATTGACTTTCAATATGAAGCAACGAAAGTCTATGAATCATAAGAAAAGGAAAAAAGCTGTTACACATTTGGATTTTGTTTAACAGCTTTTTTATTAGAGGGGATTCAACCTTTTAAATATACATCTTCTTCATTCGTCATTCATAAACATAGGTAGAAAATGTTTTATCGAAGTCACAGTATTGTTGTGTAGGGTACTTGTTCATCATGTGCTATTTTTCAATGGAGGTTATGAATATGATTAATTTTTATTCTTTCCAAGGTACCGTTACTATGATTAGTGATTTTAACACTGGGCAAAATGGGGAAACAGCAGGATGTAATAAATTCATTTCGGTTGTGAATGAAACGGGAGCAGTTGTAAATTTCGTCGTTACTCCAAGCACGTATTTCGTTGATCAGGCCGTAGTGGCCGTTGGAGATCGTGTAACGGGTTATTATGATGGAAATGCACCAACTATTCTTATTTATCCTCCACAGTATCAGACACTGGTTATGGTGAAAGAAGCAACAAATCGAAATGTCAAAGTAGATTATTTTAATAATCAGTTGGTGAGTAGCGATGGACAATTGCAGTTAAATCTTTCGCCTTATACGCCAATCTTATTAACGAATGGTCAACCTTTTTCAAGAATCCCTGCGAATCGAGATTTAATTGTCGTCTATGGACCTTCCACTATGAGTATTCCTGCTCAAACTACACCTTATCGGGTCATCGTTTTGTGCTTTCAATAGTTCTATCCTGAAGCTCGTTAATCATAACAAGTTTTTTCGTAAAGTTAGAAATTATATTGAAATATTTGTTATACAACTACTAACAAATAAAACCTGTCAATATCCATTTTTACTATAATTATTGGTGCAACTTGAAAAAAATAGTAGATTTATAGAAATATGGTAACAACCTTTTTTAAAGCGATAAATCCTTTATACGGAAAAGACCAACGAAGTTTTACTAGCGAGTTTTTAGAAGGTACTAGTTAGAACTGTAAATTCCTTCCTGAAATATGACAAAAATCGTATGATACGATGAATTTGTCATGAACGACCAATTGATTTTAGGAGGAAGAACACATGATGAAGAAAAAAGTCATTCTTACAGTGGCTGCAGCGGCAGCATTAGCCGTAGCAAGTCCAATGGCAGAAAAAGCAAGTGCTGCTGAAAACACGACGACCGTTCAACAGAAGGTATACGTGTACCAGGGCTCCAATTTAAATGAATTAAATAGTTATCTACAAAAGTATTTTGCTAATCTAGGAATCAATTTCAATACAAATACAACAACAACGACTGAGACGCAACAGCCAACTCAACCAACAGCTCAGACGCAACAACCAACAGAAACAACAACCCAACCAACTACAACAACAGAACCAACTCAAACCACTCAAACAACAAGCGCATTAAGTGCGTATGAACAAAAAGTAGTTGATCTGACGAACCAAGAGCGTGCGAAAAACGGTTTAGCTGCTTTAAAAGTTGATACGGCTTTAAGTAAAGTAGCTCGCGAAAAGTCACTGGATATGTCAAAGAATGGCTATTTCAGTCATACAAGCCCAACGTACGGTTCGCCTTTTGATATGATGAAGCAGTTTGGAATTTCTTATCAATATGCAGGTGAAAACATTGCGATGGGACAAAGAACTCCAGAAGAAGTTGTACAAGCATGGATGAATAGTGAAGGCCATCGTAAAAATATCTTAAGTGCAAACTTTAACTACATTGGTGTGGGATATGTAGAGTCTGGGAACTACTGGACGCAAATGTTTATCAGTAAATAAGAGATGTTTTGTGGAGCGTATCTGAAGGGATACGCTCTTTTTGTATCCCTTCATTGACATAAGAATGATTGTCCCAAACATACAATGAAAGAATTAGATAGTCATTCAGACGAGTAGTCAATATTAGGAGGGTGTTTACATGTTAAAGCATGTGTGGAAAAGCTATCGAATGATTCAAGAATTGCTCAAAGAATTTCCGGTTAGTCATACCCCTATAGAACAACAAATGACCCCTCTGCTGAATGGTGCAAACACGGTATTATTCTCAACGCTATCAACCTTGCAACAATCCCCGCTCGCAAAAAAACAACTTAAATACTCGTTGTCTGCGATTTATCAAAATGTCGAAGAATTGGACCGACTCATGCGCTCATGGGTACGAGCATCCACCTGGATGGACAGCGCAGACAGCGATGAAATCGAGCGACGTAAGCAATTACTATCTCAGTTAAACGACCAGCTAAAACAGATGGTCCCATATATAGAAGATATTTATGGAATCGAGGAAACCCTTACAATCGTTCCACCGTTATACCGGAGAAAGAAAGGGTTGATGTCTGGGTAATGGGTGGTTTTATTTTACTAGGCATTTTCTTTGTGAATTGGACTTTTAAACCAAAGGATATGCCCAGCTCTGAAAATGGTTATCAAGGGACTTAACCAATGAAAGGTTAGGTCTTTTTTACATGTAGAAAAACCCCCACGCATATACATAAACTGTGAGACAACGAACGGGCCACAGGGGGCGATGAATTTGGGATAATTTCAGTCATGAATTATAAGGGTGGGGTAGGGAAGACAACGGTTACGTCAAACATAGCGGCGGAACTAGCACATCAGGGAAAGAGAGTTCTACTAATTGATTTAGATCCGCAAGCAAATTTAACGCTTTCTTTTGTAAGTTTTGAAGAGTGGCGGAATTTGGACCATCAGAAACGAACGATCAAGGACTGGTATGATGAATTTTTAGATCACAACACGAACGCTCCCTTGAGAAATTCCATTATTTCTCCTTATCAAGTCAACAACAAGCTTCATACTTTTTTTAATCAAGATGGAAAAATAGATCTCATTTGTTCTCACTTAGAATTAATTCATGTGGATATGGAGTTATCAAGTAGGCTTGGTGGACCGACGGATCGGGCGATTCGCGGGAATTATTTACGTGTGTTATCTCTTTTAAAAAGAAATCTAGATTCTCTCAGAGAGGAGTATGATGTGATCTTAATTGATTGCCCCCCGAATTTTAATATTGTAACGCAGAACGCGATGGTGGCGAGCGATTATTACATAGTCCCTGCGAAAGCAGATTATTTATCCACCCTTGGAATTCATACTCTTATACGGCATATCCATATTTTAAAAGATAAATATAATCACCATCTTCGCCAAGGGGACGCTAACCAGTTGACTGAGATTTCACCAGAAATGCTCGGCGTGGTTTTTACGATGATTTCCACCAATGGGAAAAAACCGATTACCATTCAACAAGAATACATGAGACAAGTGAGAAATGATTTTCATATATTTACATCTTATCTGCGTGAAAATAAAACACTGTATGCGGATGCACCTGAGTCAGGCATACCAGTGGTGTTAAAGAAGGTCACAAGGCAGCAAGAAGATGTGATAAAAGAAATTCAAAATCTTGCGATAGAAGTACAGCAACTGGCTAATTTATAGGAGGAGAATATGTCGAAAAAAAATGTTGAAGAAATACTTCAGTTGATGTTAGATACCATGAAGCATTTGTCTGAGGACCAGGTTGAAAAGCTCAGTACAGGTAAAGCAACCCTCCAATATACAGAACTTTCAACCCAAAGCCATCCTTATGAAGAAATTATAGAAGAGATTCATAAAGCAGAAAATTTAAAAGACATTGAACAGCATTTTAAAACTCATACGAAAAAGTCACTCATATCCATTTGTAGATACTTTCAAATTCCTACGAAATCAACGGATACAAAAGCTTTACTAACGAATAAAATAGCCGCTCATTTTGGGAAATCAAAAGTAAAAGTTCCAGAGGAGTCAATAGAGTTCCAAAATATCCAGCAACAGCTTGAAAAAATAGAAACGATCAAGGATGGAAAATCATTTATTAATAACCATGGTACCCTTAAAACCAAAGTAAACTTAATAAAGCTAGCCAAGTCACTAAATGTGTACGTTGATCCCAACAATAAAAAGAAAGACATACAATCAAGAATTGTGGAATCCATTGTCGGTGCTAGACTGAGAGGGAAGGGAATAAGAGAAAGATAAAAAATGTAGGGCTGGAGCGATTATCTGTCCAGCCCTATACTTGTATTCATTTGATCTTGAAACTCTTCCGTCTCTTTCGAAGAATTTAACAGAACAACCCCGCCAATAATAAAAACAATTCCTACTAACATAAGGATCGTAAGAACTTCACCCCAAAAAACCACACCAATCAAGGCAGTCAAAGCGGTCCCTACACCAGACCAAATCGCATAGGCCAAACTGAGTGGAATCGTTTTTAATGATAAAGATAAAAAATAGAATGCTAGACCATAACCGACAGCAACACCCAGTGAAGGGAGCAAGACACTCATTCCATCAGACAGTTTAAGCAAGGAAGTAGCCACTAATTCAGAAATAATGGATATGGATAAAAACAGATAACCTTTCATGAATGAGCTCCTCCTATATTTAATAGTATCACTCCACCGATAATGAGCAGTATGCCCCATGCTTTTTTCCTATTAAAATGTTCCTTGTAAATAAAGACACCAACAAGTGCGGTAAGGGCAGTACCTAAACCTGCCCAAACGGCGTAGGCCACACCGAGTGATAAGGTTTGTAGTGAAAGGGATAAGCAATAAAAAGCCAATCCATAACCAATCACGAGCCCAAGAGTTGGGAAGAGCTTTTTAAATCCATTTGTCGCTTTGAGCATAGAGCTGCCAAACACTTCACAGAGGATCGAAACGATCAAAAGAACATACGCATTCATAGTGGTTACTCCTTCTTTTCCGTCATCGCAAATAACTGTTGAAACACTTCATCTTGCCTCTCTTTTTCTAATGGAGCAATATTTAGCATTTTTGAATAATAAAGACCGTCTAATGCCAAGCGAATAATGGTAGCCGTCACTCGATCGATACCGTCGTTTTCTAATTTCGTTAGAATCGACTGATAACCCTTTGAAATGTCATTTGCTAAATCAGGATCTAGGTAAGACGCTGCAAAGATTCCAACATTTAACTCTGCATTCTGCTCCAAATCTGTTTTAGAAGCTTCGATTAAGGCACGAGTCCATTTCCCTGACTCCAACGAATCTTTTTCAGCAAATTGATCAAAGTTTACATAAAGCTCCTCGAACACAAATTGAGCTAACCCCTTAATTAAACTTTCTTTATTTGGAAAGTGATATAACAATCCGCCTTTACTAATGCCCGCTTGTTTTGCCACCGCGTCTAACGTGAGGGCATTAAAGTCATTTTCAAGTATGATTTGAATAGCAGTTTGTAAGATCAGCCGGCACTTTTGACTCGCTTTTGATTCCATCGTCTCTCTCCTTATACAGTATTGATTACATTTATTGTACCGTCTGGACGGTTTTATTGTCAAAACAAAAAACACCAAACCCATTAAAGATTTGGTGTCAAAAAACTACTTCCAAGTAGTAACTGTATCAACTGGTAAACGATAAGAAGGGCGACCTTCAACGGCTGCTTTTCCAATCGAAATAAGCATAACAGGAACATAGCGATCTTTATCTAAATCGAATGCTTCAGCTATCAATTCTCTATCAAAACCACCGATTGGGTTTGTGTCATATCCGTGTGCACGGGCAACGAGCATAATTTGCATGGATACAAGACTAGCATCCACTAATACCAATTCTTTCATTGATTGGTCTGGCATGTTTTTATAAAGAGGAGCGTACATAGCTAAAAGCTTCTCCTTGATATCTTCCGGCATAAAACCGTGTTCCACTTGTTTTCCATAAATTTCTTCCGCATACTCGATACTGTTCATATCACCAAATACAGCAATTACTGCAGCAGATGTCGATACTTGTGAAGAATTAAATTGAGCAAGCTTCAACATTTTTTCTTTTCCTTCAGGAGTATCCACAACAACAAATCTCCATGGCTGCATATTGATCGAAGACGGAGCAGTAGTTGCTTCTGTTAAAATTTCTGTCATTTCCTCACGGCTGATTTTTACATTAGGGTCATAAGTTTTTACCGAACGACGTCCGTGTAAAATTTCTTTAAAATCCGTATTTTTCATGTTGTGATCACTTTCCTTTTTTTAATATTCTTTTATGTTTGTTTGAATCCGGATTAGCATGGTTACTAATGAACGTAATTCTTCCTCCGAAAAATCATGAAACATTTGATTGATAAAGCTTAGCTTATCTGATTGGCACGTAAGTATGCGTTCGCGTCCTTCATTAGTAAGTTGGACAAATGTTTCTCGATTGTCAGACGGATTTCTTCGCCTTGAAACCATTCCTTCCGATTCCAACTGTTTCAAGTGTCTTGTGATGGCTGCATGATCAATATTGACCACCTTTTGCAAGGAAGACTGTTTGATCTCATCCACCTGATACAATTGATGTAACAATTCATATCTGGATAAGCTAATCTGAGTATTACGCTCAAACTTCGGGCCCATTTGATTACTAAGCTCTTTTAGCAAAAACAAAATATGCTCCTGATCGGGTATGGAATGAGTCATTTCCAAGCCTCCATTACCAAAATAAAATCATTGAGGTATCAATTATTGACCTGTCAATCATAATACGAATATATTTTGAAATCAAGACTTATGCACTTTTTCAGAATATATAAATTTTATTTTAAGATAGTAACATGAGAAAACTAACGTGCAGGAATAGTGAACTATTTTGTAGAAGAGTTACAAAAGAAGGGGAGTGAGATGGTGATAGAAATCAAACAAGCGGACGCGAATCACATTAATGGAATAATCCAGGTTTGTTCGGAAGGGTATCGAGATACCTATAAAGACACCCATACTAAAGAGTATATTGAGCGAATTATAGGTGATTTTTATAATAATAAAAGAGTGGAAGAAGAAGTTTTACATATTAGTGATGGCTGGAATGGCTATTTTGTAGCTATAGATGATGGTGTGGTAGTTGGAGCAATTGGTGGGGGACTGATCGATAAAGACCAAAGTGAGGTTTTTGTCCTTTATTTAGACCCTAATCGACGAGGAGAAGGAATTGGAACCAAGCTCCTACAAGCTTTAACAGAAATTCAACAAAAGAAAGGGTCTAGAAAACAATGGGTTTCTGTTGCAAAAGGAAACGAAAAGGGCATTCCTTTTTATGAAGCTAGGAATTTTCAATTGGTAAATGAACAAACCAGCTATGGAAACACCGATGATGAAGAGTATGTATCTTTA